>CAMOWO010000037.1 GCA_946628525.1 uncultured Bacillota bacterium
CCGTGGGCTCCGGCACATTCCGCCGTACGCATGATGGCCCCCAGATTGTGGGGGTCTTCGAGGCCGTCCAGGATGATCACGAAGGGGTCTTCGCCCCGCTCCGCTGCTCTGGACAGGATATCATCGATGGTGCAGTAGCTGTAGTCGGAAACCACCGCTATGACGCCCTGGTGGTTCCCTTCGCAGAGCTTGTCCATCCTGCTTCTATCACTGTAATAGATGGGTATCTTTTTCTCTTTTGCCTTCGCCTCGATCTTTCGTACGGAACCCTCCGCGCCCTTCGCGATGGTGATCTTGTCGATCTGCCGCTCGCTTCTCAAGGCTTCCATCACGGCATTTCTACCTGTTATCGTTTCGGACATATTTCAAAAACCTGTATTCCGTTCCTTTGTGCTCCTGCGTCTCGCTCTCCCACGTGACCTGGTACCCCAGAGAGTCCAGATCCGGGAAGAACCGGTCCGCTTCGTATTCTTCGTCTATCTTCGTCACATAAAAAGTGTCCACATCATCGAAGAAGAGTTCGTAGGTCTCCGCTCCTCCGCAGACGAACACTTTATCATCGTCGTACTGCTTCACCGTCTCCAGCACTTCTTCCCTCGAATGGCAGATGATGCAGCCCTCGTTTTCGTAGTACGCATCCCTTGTGAGAACGATGTTCGTGCGCCCCGGAAGCGGTTTGCCGCCGGGATATGTGCTTATGGTCTTGCGCCCGTAGACGATGACGTTTCCCAGTGTTTTTTCTTTGAAGTATTTAAGATCTCCCGGAAGATGCACCAGGAGATTGCCGTCTTTTCCGATGGCCCAGTTTCTGTCTACTACGACTATGGCGTTCACGTTTACCTCCGGATCTATACTGCCACAGGGATGTTCTTCACCTGCGGGTTCGTCTGATAATCCTCCACCTTGATATCGTCCAGCGTGAAATCATAGAAATTCTTGATCTCAGGGTTGAGGCTGAACTTCGGTGCCGGATACTGCGGCCTCGTGATGAGTTCTTTCACGATGTCCACATGTCTGTCATAAATGTGTGCATCTGAGATCACGTGGATGAGTTCTCCCGGCTCCAGATCTGAGACCTGGGCGAGCATATATACGAGGACGGCGTACTGCACCACGTTCCAGTTGTTGGCCGTCAGGGTGTCCTGGGACCGCTGGTTCAGGATGGCGTTGAGCTTCTTTCCCGTCACGTTGAACGTCACGCTGTAGGCGCACGGTTCAAGACCCATCTCCGTCAGATCCCCGAAGTTATAGATGTTCGTCATGATCCTTCTGGAGTACGGCGCGTTCTTCAGCTGCCAGAGCACGCTGTCCACCTGGTCCATCTCACCAAACGGGAACTTGTATTTCACGCCCATCTGATAGCCGTAGGCCTTGCCGATGGTCCCGTCGCCGCCGGACCAGGCATCCCAGATATGGGTCGAAAGATCCGCCACTCTGTTGGACTTTTTCTGCCATATCCAAAGCATCTCGTCGGTGCAGGACTTGATGGCTGTCGGCCGCAGCGTGAGGGCCGGGAACTCCTCCGAAAGGTCGTACCTGTTCACCACACCGAACTGCTTGATGGTGTGGGCCGGCGTCCCGTCATCCCACTTGGCTCTGACCTGCTGCCCTTCGCTGGAGAACCCGTTATTGATGATGTCCGAACACATATCTACAAAAAGCTTGTCCGCTTTGCTCATTCTTTATCCTCCTAAAACATCCTCAAAATACCGTATTTGATGATGATCCCGATGATGCCCAGAACGATGACGGCAACGTAGATCTTCTCCGTGGAATTGAGATTCTTGAGGCCCTTCTGCTCCTTGAAGCCCTCGGCCTCCCGCCGCTTCTCATTCTCCTCTGAGGTGTACTTGTTCGCACTTATGTAGCCAGCGATCCATTCCGTCGACTTATTTGTGACCTTGCGTTTTTTGCCTGCCTTCTTCACTTCTGTGACCTCTCGATTATCTCTATCGCTTCCTTCATGATCTGCGCAAGCCGCTGCTGCTGCCCGTCGAGATACAGGTACCCCACCAGCGCTTCCATGGCTGTGGCCCATCTGTAATCCAAAGGGTCTGCGTTCTTGGCTTTCGTCACGGGTTTTCTGTTTCTCGCCCGCTTCACCAGGTTCTGCTCCTGCTCCGTCAAATTATCGAACAGGGCCTTCACCGCCATGGCCTGGGCCGATGCTTTGACGTACCCTGTGGCCCTGCGGTGCAGTGCGGAAACGTCGGAAGATGACGCGTCTATGATGTGCTCCCTTATGAACTGCTCATAGACGGCGTCTCCCATGTATGCCAGGACGGTCGTGTTCATCCTGATAAGTTCTTTCTGTGTCTGCGTCATTATCCTCTGATCACCTGCACGCCCTGCGGAGTGTCCTTGAGGGTGATCCCCTGTGCCTTCAGCTGATCTCTGATCTCGTCGGCTCTGGCGAAATCCTTTGCCTTCCTTGCGGCCTGTCTCTCATCGATGAGGGCCTGAAGCTCCGGATCGATCTCCACCTTCTCTTCCACTTCCTGCTGGAGCAGTCCCAGGATGCTTGCAAGTTCCATCAGGAAATCCAGTGATTTCTGAGCGAATTCCTTTGATGCTCCGTCCTTGACTGCTGTATTGATGGCTGTGATCAGTTCGAAAACAGCGGAAATGGCGTCTGCCGTATTGAGGTCGTCGTCCATGGCTTCGATGAACTTCTCTCTGTACTTATCGAATCCTGCAAGCGTCTCCTTCTCTTCGTCAGTCATCTGGCCGCTTCCCGTCTGGATGAGGTGCTTCAGATTGCTCTTGGCGTTCCTCATTCTCTTCAGGCCGTTCTGCGACTGAGTCAGGATCTCAGGGTTGAAGTCGATCGGTCCTCTGTAGTGGCCGCTGAGGATCAGGAATCTCAGCACTTCGCCGTCGTAAGTCTGCAGAAGATCTCTGACCGTCTTGAAGTTGCCCAGTGACTTGGACATCTTGACGCCGTCGATGTTGATGTATCCATTGTGCATCCAGTAGTTGGAGAACTTCGTGCCGTTATGAGCTTCTGACTGGGCGATCTCGTTCTCGTGGTGCGGGAACTGCAGGTCTTCGCCGCCTGCGTGGATGTCGATGGTGTCTCCCAGATACTTTCTGGACATGGCGGAGCACTCGATGTGCCAGCCCGGTCTTCCCATGCCCCAAGGGCTCTCCCATGCGATCTCGTCCTCTTCCTTACGAGCCTTCCAAAGTGCGAAATCCAATGGATCTTCCTTCTTCTCGTCGTCAGCATTTCGCGTTCTCTCGCTGGCGCCTACGATGAGGTCGTCGATGTTCTTACCGCTCAGCTTGCCGTAATCCTTGAACTTGCGGGTTCTATAGTATACGTCGCCGTCCACTTCGTAGGCATATCCCAGATCGATGAGATCCTGCACGAACTTGATGATGTCGTCCATGGTCTCCGTGACCTTCGGGTGCACGCTGGCCTTCTTGACGTTGAGGGCCGCCGCATCTTTGAAGTACTCTTCGATGTACTTTTCGCTGATTTCACCGGCTGTCACGCCTTCTTCCTTCGCTCTGTTTATGATCTTGTCGTCCACGTCCGTGAAGTTCTGTACAAACTTGACCTTGTACCCTCTGTATTCGAGGTACTTTCTCATGGTGTCAAAAACCACGAAAGGTCTCGCATTCCCGATGTGAAAATAGTTATATACGGTCGGTCCGCAAACGTACATCTTGACCTTACCTTCCTGGATCGGTACAAACTCTTCTTTTTTTCTGGTAAGGGTGTTATATATTCTCATTTTTCCTCCAATTTTTTGTTTCAGAAGCCTTCGGCTCCCCTTGATACTCGGTCATGATTTTATCACAAAGGTGTGTTGTTTTCAACATTCTGGCCTCTACTGCCGGGTGACGAGAAAGCCTTCTGCCACCTCGTCTGCAGCGTCCTTTCCTGCCAGGTACTCAAGGACTGCAAGGGCGAACTGCGCTGCATACCCCGGGCCCATGCCGGTGATGATATTGCCGTCTGTCACCGCGCCCGCCGGCACCGGCTTCGCGCCGCCGTTTGTGAGGGCATCTTCCATACCCGGATACACCGTGGCTTCTTTGCCTTCCAAAATGCCGTGAGGCGCCAGAACGACGCCCGGGGACGCACAGATCGCCGCGACGCCTTTGCCTGATCGCGCAAAGTTTTGCACGTAACTCATGAGGCCCTCGTGAGCCTCAAGGTTCGTCGCTCCCGGAAGCCCTCCGGGGAGAACGATCATGTCGCATCCTTCATGGTCTGCCTCCTCGAACGTGACGTCGGCCTCGACGGATATGCCGTGGGCTCCCTGAACGATCTTGCCACTTGATACGGATACGAGCTGCACATCGACGCCGCCGCGCCGCAGGATGTCCACCGCTGTGAGGGCCTCGATCTCCTCGAAGCCATAAGCCAGGTAAACGTTTACCATCTCAAAACCTCCATAATCACAAAGAGAGCAAAGTTTCCTCTGCTCTCTCTAAAAGCATATGTACATTGACTGCTAGTCTTCTTTGAACAGATTCTCTAAACCTTCGAATGATATTTCCTCAGCGCCTTCTGCAGACAGTTCATCGTCAAGACTTGAGAAGTCGATATCATCGAAGTTGATCTCTCCAAGACCTACCTCTGTTGCCTCTGCTGCGATTTCTTCTGCAGGAACTTCCGGTGTCTCGATGACATCGGCGATCTCTTCTACTGCTGCAGCTTCAGGCTCTTCGCCCAGGTCCTTGAGCAGATCTTCAACGTTGATCTCTGTAGGTACGGCTTCCTCGGCCTCTTCTGTATCCTCGATGATGATCTCGGAATCTGCAGTGACCAGTTCTTCTTCCTCTACTTCAGGAATCTCTTCTACTGCTTCTTCTACCGGCTCTTCGACTTCTTCTGCAGGTGCTTCCTCTGCAACAACATTCTCTGCTTCTGCTGCGATGATCTCATCTACGGTCGGAACGTCTTCGAATCCGACCGGCTCTACGGCAGGTTCCTCTGCAGCCTCAGCCGCCTCTGTTTCCTCTACAGGGAGGATGTCCTCAACACCGTCTGCGTTCTCAGGGAATGCGATGTCGTCCTGCTCCTCTGAGATCTCCCAGCTGTATGCATCTTCGTCATTGAGTTTGCTCTTGATGCTGTCGATCTTGCCTGCTGTTCTGAGGATGTTCGTCTTGATGTCCATGAACTCTTCTTCCATGGCATTCATCTGCTGTGTATATTTATTCTTCAGAGCGTTACACTTCTCTCTCTCCGCATCCACATCGGCCTGCATCGCAAGCTTCTCTGCCTCAACGGCCTTCCTTGATGCATTGAGTTCTTCGTTGATGGCATTCTTCTCTGTCTCAACACCGGCATACAGAAGTTTGAGTTCTTCTTCCTGCTTGGCGATCTGTTCTTTCCCTTCTGCAAGGATGCTCTCGACCTCTGTCTTGGCCTGGTTGATGATGTCATTGCTGCTCTTCTTCGCTTCCATGATAAGGCTTACGTAGAGTTCATTGTTCTCATCGTATTTCTGGTATCTCTCCTTGAGCGTCAGCAGCTCTCCCTCGTATGAGTTCTGCAGTTCTTCGATGTTCTGCTCGTACAGGTCGCATAACTGCTGCATGCAGTTGTAAACATCGTCCTTATCAAATCCGCCCTCAGTATCTTTCTTGATACTCATACTCTTAAGAAGGCCAATGACCGTTTCCCTTCTTTTTTCTGTTAATGCCTTTCTATCCATATTATACCTCGTCTCTAAAGATGACATAATTGTCCATACTTACGTGCATTATAACATCTAGATATGAATTTGTCTCCCAAAAAATGCAAATTTATACATTCCTATTGACTTTTTTAAGATACTCAAGTTATCATAATTGGTGTTTATACAAGCGGTCCATTGGATCCCTTGGGGAGGTAAGCGATGAAGACTATTGAAATGAAGGTCGGCGGCAAAGTCGTAGAGTTCACATCAAAGTCACTGATCATAGACGGCACGGAGTATTTTTACAGCAAGATGTCCGACATCAAGCACAGTGCCAGCAAGCATGTTTATGCGTTCACATATGAAGAGAAGGTAAGATATCTTCAGTACGACCCGAAGTATGAGAAGGGTCTGAAGGTGATCTTCAGCAAGATCAACGCCCTCGGTCACAAGAAGGCTGAGGCAGCGGCTGCAGTTGCGGCGAAAGAAGTTGCGGCTCCGGCGGCTGCAGTTGCGGCTCCGGCAATCGATGTCGCGGCGGCGGCTCCGGCAGAAGAAGCGGCGGCTCCGGCAATCGATGTTGCGGCGGCGGCTCCTGGTGAGGCGGCACAGCCGGCAGGCGAAGAGATCCTGCAGACAGGCGCAGAAGAAGTCGGCGCCCAGATCGCGGATGCAGTTCCTGCAGTGGAGACACCGGCAGAAATCGCAGCTGACGTAGTGGAGGCGGAAGCAGTTGCACCGGCGGCGGAACCGGCGAAAGCCCCTGAAGAAGAGAGCGTCTTCGATTTTCCTGCAGAGGTAGAGACAGCTCCTGCCGAGACTCCTGAAGAAGTCGTATCCGGCGAGGCCACTGCAGAAGTTGAAACCGATCAGCCTGCGGAGATGACTGAGGTTGCAGCCGACGGCGAGACCGATGAAAATGACACTTCACTGATGTCCGCAGATACAGCAGCAGCGGCCGGCGATCCTGCCAAGAAGGGCAGCCTCAAGAAATCGCTGATCATCTTCGGATGCATCATCGCAGTCATCGGCATCCTGTCCATCATCTACTTCACCGCATTCGGTACAGCCGACAATCCGACATCCGGACCGAACTCCACCGAATCCCAGCAGTACGATGATATCGATGAGCTCATCGAAGACCTGGACAACTAAATCAAGAAATATCAAAACCTGCGCCGCGGCGCAGGTTTTTTGGTGCGACAAAGGGCCACATCAGAATACAGTGCAACTCTTTCTCTGACATTCATTATCGGTCCTTTGGAGCCGCCGTTCATGATGTGGCCCAAATATGCAGAACTTTGCTTTATTCTGGTCGATGTTCACCAACATAGCAAAAGATGTTCGATTTCTGTGTCATATCTATTTCGAATTCGATTTCCCATGGAATCTGGGTATGGAGGCACTTCCATTTTCTGTTGATTTCACAAAATCAACGGGGCATCTGCCGGAGTATCTCACGAAAAAAGGCGAGGCTGATCTTGCTTGCCCGCGGGAGGATCGCGGCCCTATGGCTCACAGACGCCGCACGGCTCGTAGCCCGCGGCCCG
>CAMOWO010000038.1 GCA_946628525.1 uncultured Bacillota bacterium
TCTTTTGCAAAAGTATCTGCCAGGTAGTTCAGGACTGCTTCGTCGAAGTCGTCTCCGCCCAGCTTGTTGTTACCGTTCGTTGCCAGTACTTCGAATACGCCGTCGCCCAGTTCCAGAATGGATACATCGAATGTACCACCGCCGAGGTCGTAGATCAGGATCTTGTGTGAATCCTCTTCCTTATCGAGGCCGTATGCAAGTGATGCTGCTGTCGGCTCGTTGATGATTCTCTTAACGTCCAGTCCTGCGATTCTTCCGGCGTCCTTCGTTGCCTGCTTCTGGCTGTCTGTGAAGTAAGCTGGAACGGTGATAACGGCTTCTGTTACCTTCTCACCCAGATAGCTCTCTGCATCTGCCTTGAGCTTGCCCAGGATGATCGCTGAAATATCCTGTGGTGTGTACTTCTTGTTGTCGATCTCAACAGTATAGTCCGTACCCATATGTCTCTTGATGGATGCGATGGTTCTCTCCGGGTTTGTGATGGCCTGTCTCTTCGCTGTTTCGCCAACCAGTCTCTCACCGTTCTTGGCGAAACCAACGACAGACGGGGTCGTTCTGTTACCCTCAGCGTTGGCGATGACGACAGGTTCTCCACCTTCAAGCACAGCAACGCATGAGTTTGTTGTTCCTAAATCGATTCCTATTACTTTTCCCATTTTATGTCCTCCTTAATGGATCTTTTGTCCAATTTTTGACTTATCCAACGACTTTTACCATGGAAGCTCTGATGACCTTCCCGTTCAATGTATATCCCTTCTGCAGGACGCCCGATACCTTGCCGCTCTCATATTCTTCGGACTCCTCGGTCATCACTGCATTGTGAAGGTTCGGATCGAAATCCTCGCCCAGGGCTTCGATCTCCTTGAGGCCGGACTTCTCCAGAACGTCGCCCAGCTGCTTGAAGATCAGTTCCATGCCTTCCTTGAAGCCTTCGTCTCCGGCTTCCTGCTGCAAAGCTCTCTCGAAGTTGTCCACCACGGCGAGGAGCTCCGTCACGATCTTCTCGTTGGCGTAACTGTAGAGGTCCTGCTTCTCCTTGGCGACTCTCTTCTTGTAGTTCTGGAACTCTGCCATGAGCCTCAGATACCTGCTGTTTTCATCTTCTTCAGGTTCAGCCTTCTCAGGTTTCGCGTCCTCAGGTTTCGCTTCCTCAGTCCCTGCTTCTTCTGCAGCCTCTTCCGTTCCGGTTTTTTCTGCTTTCTCTGAAGCTTCTTCCTTATTCTCTTCCGGAGCTTCTGCTACTTCTGCTGTTTCAGGTTCCTGCTGCGCCTCAGTCTCCTGAGTCTGAGCCTTGATATCTTCTTCATTATTGATCATCCTGGTCTTCGTCCTCTCCTTCTGTCATTTTAAATGCTTCGCTTAGATTATCGGTGAGATATTCCACCACCGAAGTGACTTCCGCGTACTTCATCCTGGTAGGTCCTATGACTCCGATCTTGCCCACCTGTCTGCCGTTGACGTGATACGTCGCCGTGATCACGCTGCAGTCCTGCAGCGACTCATCATCGTTCTCGTTACCGATCGTGATGATCATGCCGTTATCCCTGTTGATGAGCCTCTGTGTTAAATCTTCCTTCCTGTTGATCATCTCAAAGAACATCTTGGCCTTATCGATGTCGTTGTACTCAGGAAGCGAGAATATGTTCGTGTATCCATCCATATAGAGGTTGACGTTCAGCATATCCTCCAGCGTCTTCACGAAGCTCGGAACGATGGACTTCTCGTACATGGCCAGTGCCGCCGCATCCGTCTTCACCGTCTCTATGATATCCAGTGTAAGCGCCTCGCTTATGGTCTTGCCCTTGTAGTTATACGTCATGTTCTTCGAAATGAACGCGAGGGTATCCATAGACACCGGTTTGTTCAATCGGATCGACGTATTCGAAATCTTACCGCTCTCCGAAACGATCATCAGTATGACCGTCCGCTCGTCCACCGGCATCAGGTTGACGTACTTGAGCACATCCTGATCCTGCCTCGGTGTCATCGCAAAAGCTGTAAGATTCGTGATCTCCGAAAGTATATGCGCTGCTCGCTCAACGAGGTTCTCCAGTTCCGTTACGTTGTTGTACAGGCTCTGGGCTATGGAATCCTTCTCCACCGGTGTGAGTTCCTTCTTATCCATCATGGTATCCACATACAGTCTGTACGCCTTCTCGGAAGGGACTCTTCCGGAGGATGTATGCGGATGACTGAGAAATCCCATATCTTCCAGATCGGACATCTCATTTCTGATGGTGGCAGGACTGATCCCCAGATCGTAGTTCTTAGAGAGCGTCCTGGAGCCCACCGGCTCAGCGGTTCTGATAAAGTCGTAAATGATGGCCTGCAGTATCTTCAGTTTTCTTTCACTTAAATCCATATCGGCCTCCTTGTTGTTAGCACTCAAGACCTCCGAGTGCTAACTACAGTTTAAATGTACCACCCGGCCCCTCTAAAGTCAACACATTTACGGAAAAATTTTAGTCCATTTTGAGGAATTTTTTCAGATGGAACAGATAGAGATACGTTTCCTTCACTTTCTTGCCCCAGGCCGATTCCAGGGCCTCTCTATAGAGCGCCAGCTGCCCTGCATACCTGTCTGCGATGGTCTCTATGCTCTGCCCCTCGCCGATGTAACTGTTCTTGTAATCTATGAGAACGAAACCGTCATCTTCTTCAAAATAACAGTCGATGATACCCTGCACGATGGTCTCTTCTCCCTCGATCGTCTTTTTCATGATGAACTCCCGCTCTTTGTGAACGGCAGGAGCCTTTGCAGCGCGCATCCCGACTTCCGTCCGGAAGAAGCCTGCCAGGTCTTCGATGGATACGGCATCCTTTTCACGATCCGAAAGCAGTCCGTCTTCGTGCATCTTCGCTGCAACGCTCTCGATGTACGGTGCTCCCTCCGCTGCGGCCTTCCCAAAGTCGAGTCGTTCCATCACCGCATGCATGGCGGTTCCGATGTCCGCGGCAGTAAGCGGCCTCTGGGCATCACTAAAGAGCCCCCGCTCAAGATAGATGGGAGCATTCTCATCCCCGTGGACGCCAAGCTGGGATACGGAGTATTTCGATCGCACATCCGACCGCTCATACGGGTACTTCCAGGAAAGAATCTCATCGATCTCCGAGACGGCCTTCTCATCTCTTGAGGCCCTCGTCTTCTCCAGGAGCATCTGTATGTCTCCCCGCACCGATTTCTCGTACTCCTCCGCTTCAGACTGCGTCTCGATGGAGATCACCGCGTCCGTCCTGCAAAGGGGAGCATAGAGCATCTGCAGGTAGTCCGAGTAGCCGACAAAGTTCTCGTCCAGCGAGTCCTCTTTCTTGACCGTTCCTGTGATGATCAGCTTGTCCTTCGCCCGGGTCAATGCCACATAGAGGATCCGGATCTCTTCTTCTACGCCCTCCGTCTTTTTCTTCGTGAGGATCGCCTTCTGCAGGAGCGTCTTCCTGTGCCATCCTTCTTCTCTGTTCACGTGCGGGAGCGCGATGGAAAGGTCCTTGTGCATCGGGAAAAGGTCTTCCGAGCCGCCCCGCAGCCGCTTGCCGGTCCCCGCCAGAATGACCACCGGGAACTCCAGGCCTTTGCTCCTGTGGATGGACATGATGCGCACCACGTCCTCTCCTTCTCCCGTGATCCCGGCTTCTTCCTGCTTGATGTCGCTGCGCTTCATGGCCTCGACGTAGTCCAGGAAACCGTGGAGTCCCGAGTAGTTCGTCTCCTCGAATTCCGCCGCCCTGCTGATCAGAAGACGCAGGTTCGCGATCCGCTGCCTTCCCACAGGAAGACCGCTGCAGTACTGCATATAACCCGTCTCCTCCAGGACGACCTTGATCAGTTCCTCAAGGGAGACGCCGCGTTTGATCTGCTTCCACCGGTCGATGGTCTCGAACATGGCGGTGATCTTCGCCTTGAGATCCTCGTCGCTGCCACCGGCTTCGTAGGCTCGCACTGCATCATAGAAGCTGCCGTCTCGGTGCTCCGACCGGATCTTTGCCATCTGCAGGAAATCGAACCCAAAAGCCACCGATCTCATGGCGGAGATCAGCGGAATGTCCTGATGGGTATTGTTTATGATCTTCAGTATATTGATGAACACCTGGATCTCCACCGTCTCATAGTACCCTGTGCCGGCGGACCCGTATGCCGGGATGCCGCTATTGTTCAGGTACCTTTCGAGGTCGGAGACTGTGCTGTTGTTCCTGGTCAGAATGACGATATCGCCGTAGGATATGTTCTTGGTCGCGTTCGCCTTCGTATCGTAGATCTCAAGGCCCATGTGCTCCCGGATCAGCCGGACGATCAGTGCCGCCTCCGCATCATCGAAGCCATCCTCGTCCCCCTCAAAGCTCTCTTTCGGGATCACGTGTAGTGAAGTGGTCATCCCCGGATGCTCCTCGCCAACCGTGCAAATCAGCCGCGCATCATCGTCGTAATCGTCCATGATCGCAGAAAAGACGGCGTTCACCGTGTCGGTAACGCTTCTTTTGCTCCTGAAGTTGTTGGAAAGGTCGATCTTGATGCTCACCTCCGGATCTCCATCCTTGTACCTGTTGTACCGGCTCCTGAAGAGTTCCGGTTCTGCCAGCCTGAATCGGTAGATGCTCTGCTTCAGATCCCCTACCATGAAGAGGTTGTTTCCTCTGCTGATCTTCTCCACGATGGTCTCCTGCAGCTGATTGCAGTCCTGGTATTCATCGACAAAAATGTACTCGAACTTGTCCCTGTACTCCCGGCAGGCCCTGTCGTCCTCCAAAATATCGATGGCGACGTGCATCACGTCATCGAAGTCGACGATATTCTCCTCGGCCTTCTTCGCCTTAAAAACCTGCTCGAATTCTTCAAGGATCTCCACGAGGTACGCCGCGTCCCCCGCCTGGGCCTTCAGTTCCTCGTCGCATTCCTCCAGACTAAAAGCATAGTAGGCTTCCCCCATCTCCTTGATGATGGTCTTAGCCTTCTCTGTATATTTCTTCACCGACCCCTTGATGAGGTCGTATTCTTCCTTCTCATCGCCCGACGCTCTGAGCTGCTCGTACTTGATCTGCGGGAACGCCCCTTCATCCTTGATGCGCCGCGGGATGGACTTCATCAGGTTCAGGTTCTGCGCCGCCTTCTGCCCCAGCTTCTCTAGCCCTGCATCAAGCAAAAGATCCACGCCGGCCTCATAGTAGCTCACGGCCTCCTCAAAAAGACGCCCCGTCTCTTCCTCAAAGAACAGGTCCAGTCCGTAGGCCGCCAGCGGGGAATCCTCCCCCAAAAGAGCCGTCTTTCTCCGGGCCCAGTCCATGTAATGCGGAAGGCTCCTCATCTGCTTGTAGAGAGCCAGTATCCCTTCTTTGATGCGCTTCTCGTTTCTGTCGCTGCTGTACTTCGTCAGGAACGCCGCGAACCTCTCCTGATCTTCTGCGAACCGCCTGTCAAAAACATCTTCGATGCTCTCCGTTCGGAGGATCTCGATCTTCGTCTCATCGCCGATCCTCACCCCTGGCTCCAGATCTGTCAGGTAGAAATACCGCCGCATGACCTCGATGGTAAAGGAGTGGAAGGTGCTGATATTCGCCCTCGGCATGAGCCTCAGCTGACGCGCGAGAAACGCCTTGTCCGCCCCTTCTTCTGCCATGGTCTTTCGGATGGCATCCTCCAGCCTTTCCTTCATCTCAGCCGCCGCTGCATTCGTAAACGTGGTGATCAGGAACCGGTCCACATCCACCTTGTCCTGCAAAATGAGCTGCTTAATGCGCTCTACGAGAACGGCCGTCTTGCCGGATCCCGCTGCCGCAGAAACGAGTATGTTCCTGCCTCTTGATTCTATTGTTTCTCTCTGTTTATCTGTCCATTTCATCATGGCTCCATTTTAACATGATTCCCAATTCTTTCATACCGGCAATAAAACTTTGCGGGACAACGCCGCTTGTATTATAATCGTGATGACACTATAAAAAGGAGAACAGTTATATGATAAAAAACAGACCAACGATGCTGATGATCCTCGACGGATACGGCGTCAATCCAAATAAACACGGCAACGCCATCGCAATGGCGGATAAGCCTCATCTCGACGAGATCTTCGCAAAATATCCCGGCACGACCATCAAGGCCTGCGGCCTGGATGTAGGCCTTCCGGAAGGCCAGATGGGAAACTCTGAAGTAGGCCACCTGAACATCGGTGCCGGCCGCATCGTATACCAGGACCTCACCATGATCACCAAAGCCATCGAGGACGGCTCCTTCTTTGAGAACGAAGCGCTCTGCAAAGCGATCGATCACGTCAAAAAGAACGGCTCCACCCTCCACCTTCTGGGACTCCTCTCAGACGGCGGCGTGCACAGCCACATCGACCATCTTCTCGCCCTCACAGACCTGGCAAAACGCAGCGGCATCGAGAACCTGGCCATCCACTGCTTCCTGGACGGACGCGATGTACCGCCAAGATGCGCGGTAACGTATATCGATCAGCTCCAGGCGCACTTAGATGAGATCGGCATCGGCAAGATCAGCGTCGTCTCCGGCAGATACTACGCCATGGACAGAGACAAGAGATGGGACAGAGTCCAGCTCGCTTACGATGCCATGACCCTCGGAGAAGGCAAACAAGCTCCAGACGGAGCATCAGCGGTGACCTCCGCTTACGAAAGAGACGAGAACGATGAGTTCGTCCTGCCGACCTTTGTGGAAGGCGGCTACACCGTCGGCGACGGAGATGCTATGATCATGTTCAACTTCCGTCCGGACCGCGCTCGTGAGATCACTCGCGCATTTGTGGATGAAGCCTTCGACGGCTTTGAGAGAACGAAGAAGATCAGCGACCTGTGCTACATCTGCATGACCCAGTACGATGCCACCATGCCAAACGTGACACTGGCCTTCCCACCTGAAACGATGAAGAATACTCTCGGCGAGTACGTTTCCGATCTGGGGCTCACCCAGCTTCGTATCGCCGAAACAGAAAAGTACGCCCACGTCACCTTCTTCTTCAACGGCGGTGTAGAGGCTCCAAACAAAAATGAGGACCGCATCCTGGTGAACTCCCCGAAAGTGCCGACGTACGATCTGCAGCCGGAGATGAGTGCCTACGAAGTCACCGAAAAAGTCCTGGAGGCGATCGAGACGGATAAGTACGACATGATCATCCTGAACTTCGCCAACGGCGACATGGTGGGACACACGGGCTCCATACC
>CAMOWO010000039.1 GCA_946628525.1 uncultured Bacillota bacterium
GCACCACCCATCGATCCCCCGGACCTCCGGGTGTCTGGCATCCCCGACGATGAGCACCTGTTTTGCCGTTTCGCTCACCAGACTATGGATCTTCGCAACGAAAGGACAGGTCGCATCCACGAGGTCCAGTTGTTTCTTTTCTGCCTCTTCGTAGAACGCCCTGCCTTCTCCGTGTGACCGGATGATCACCGTGGCGCCGGCGGGCACCTGGGAGAGATCATGGATGACCTCCACACCTTTCTCCGCCAGCTCGTCTGTTACTATGCTGTTGTGGATCAGCGGCCCCATGGAATAGATCGGTTCGGCGCTGGCCGCTGCCGCCTTCTCCGCCTTCTCGATGGCCTGGCGCACGCCGAAGCAGAACCCCGCGTTCTCAGCCCTTCTTATTTCTTTCATCGATCTTCTCCAGCTCATCAAGGTATTTTTTGAAGGATGCTTCGTTGCCGTTGTTCGTCGGCTTGTAGTACTTCACGCCTTCCTTATAAAGGTTGTCCGGCAGATACTGCTGCGTGACGTACCCTCCATAGGAGTGAGGGTATTTATAGTCCAGCCCCCTGCCCAGTTTGGCTGCTCCGCTGTAGTGGGAGTCCATCAGGTGGGCCGGGACATCGTCGATTTTTTTGTGCCGCAGATCGCTCTCTGCCGCATAAAGCGCCTGACATGATGCATTGGATTTCGGGCATGATGCCAGCAGCACCACGGCCTCCGCCAGATTGATCTTCGCCTCGGGCAGTCCCACCATCTGAGCCGCCTGGACGCAGGATGTCACCACGGTGATGGCATTCGGATACGCCATCCCCACGTCCTCGCTGGCCATCACCAGAAGCCGCCGTCCGATCATCATGATGTCCGCGCCGCCTTCCAGCAGCCTGGCAAGGTAGTGTACCGCAGCGTGAGGGTCGCTTCCCCGCACCGACTTCTGAAGTGCTGAGAGAAGATTATACTTATCCTCTTCCTTATCATAGAACGTCGTCTGCCTCTGCATGGCCTCGCCGACGATCTCCTTCGACAGCGTCTCTCCCTCCTCCAGGTTATCGATGATGAACCCCAAAGTATCCAGAGCCACTCTGCAGTCTCCGCCGCTCATCTCCCCAAGGATACGCAAAGCGTCCTCGTCGTACCGGATGCCGTAGCCGCCGAATCCTCTCTCCTTGTCCTCGATCGTCCGCTTCAGTATGATCAGGATCTCCTCCGTGGTGAGCCTGTGGAACTCGTAGATGTTCCTTACTCTGCTGAGGATGGCGTTGTTCACGGAAAAGTACGGATTCTCGGTGGTGCTCCCGATGAATCTTACGATGCCCTCTTCGATGGCCTTGAGCAAAGAATCCTGCTGCAGTTTGTTCCACCGGTGCACCTCATCCACGTACAGGCACGTCGTCTCCTGCATGAGTCCGCTGTGCCTGAGCTTGGCCGTCTCCAGTATGCTCTTCAGTTCCTTCGTTCCGGTGGTGGACGCATTGATCTCAACGAAACTGCTGTCCATCTCCTTGGCGATGATACGCGCAAGGGTCGTCTTGCCCGTTCCCGAAGGGCCGAAGAATATGGCAGAATCAAAGGTCTTGTTCTTTATGGAATTATAAAACAGGGACCCCTCAAACATGAAATGGGTCTGTCCCACGAACTCATCGAGAGTACGTGGCCTCATTCTCGTAGATAAAGGTATCATGGCACATCCTTCTCTTCATTAAAGTCATGTTCACGCCCCTATATCCTACATCAAATCATGGCTGTTTTCAACTTCCGGACATCACTGGGCCCCTCTCTTCTCCGCATCTTCTGCGTAGATCTGCCGCTTCATGAGGGCCACCTTCGTGATGATGTCGCTGATGTAGTAGTTCTTGTAGTAGATATACTCCACCGTCTCGTCGAGATAATCCCGCCTGCCGTCCCGTATGTCCACTTTGAGCTGGTCGATAAAGGAGGTGAGATTCCGGCGAAGATCAGGACTTCCCTCTGTTACCGGAACGTAGGCGATCTTCACCTGCCCCGTATCCTTGTTGTAGAAGACGGTATCCGTGGTAAGGGTGACCTTCGCCGGGGAAATGAAGTACTGCACGGCATTTCCCAGTATGATCATCGTCCGTTCCAAAAGATACAGCGCGTCTTCCGTCCGCTCGATCCTGTAGCTCGACAGCGGGCAAAACCCACTGCAATCATAACAAGCCATCTGGCCTTCATCCGATGCGATAAATCCCATGGGCATGAAAAACTCGCACTGCCCTGACGAAAGCATGACTTTCTCGTATTCCGCCAGGCTGCCTCCTTCCAGCCTCAGTTTGAATCCCTTATCCTCCCACATATCCGTTCCTTTCTTTATCCGCCGCCGCACTTCGAGCACGGCGTGTACCCTTTCTCGATGGCTTCCTCTCTGTCTATCGTTATGGTATGTCTGTTGATGGACCGGCACGAACCTCTGTGATAGGCCGTCCCCTCGCTTCTGTAGCAGTAGACGATGCTCCCGTCGGGAAGATCTCCCGACTTACAGAGGCCGCATGCTCCGTACTTTTGTTTCAGCTGTCCCGTCAGCACCTTTTCCTCAACGGATGCCTTCACGTAGGTACAGGACTTGCTGTGATACCGTTCGCCCATCTGCGGGAAGATCACCACGGCGTGAGCATCGCCCCCGGACTCCAGGGCCTCTCTTCCCATGCCCCCGGCGGTGCTTTCTTTCCCGATGAAACTCCTGTATTTGATCCCGGCATCCAGCTTGTGGACCCGCCCGAACCCCAGGGGAGCATTCATGGACACCTCCGCTTTTATCCTGTAGACGTTCACGCCTTCGCTGAGTCCACTGCCGATGAGAGACCTCGAGATGCTCAGATGATCGAGGCCCTGCACGTCCTGCCGGACCCTCCTCTCAACCAAAGATCCCGGCGGTGCTCCCGAGACCTTGTCGTATCCTTTGAGCGCCGCTTCATGGAGTTCGTCTCCCGCACTGTTTATCACATTCTCCCAGGCTCCTTCCACCTTGATGAAGCTGCCCATGGTCAGGATCGCGAGGATGAGCACGGGCAGGATCAGTGCCGCTTCAATGGTGTAGGAACCCCTAGTACTTCTTCTCATATTTGAAATTTCTCCTGCCGCATTTCAGCGCAACGTGGATCCCCGTGGAGTGCTCTGCGATGACGAAGTTTTTGTCGCTGTTCATCCTGGTGTTGATCTGGATCAGATCCATGATCCTTGCCGTCTTGAGGGTCTCATCCTGGAAGAACAGCAGGAACTGAAGATACCCGTTGTAATCGTATCCCTTCTCCCGCTCCGGGTAGAAGATGCCGCCTTTGATCCCTTCGATGGCACTGTCCAGATCGATGGCCCAGGTGCTGTCATCCTTCATCAGCGGCACCTTGTGTCCCTCCCAGAGAAGCTTGATGTCATTGTCCGCTTCTGCGTAGGCCCAGGTGGAAGCCAAGGCCATCTGTGTAAGGGGCGCCGCCTCCGGCGTGATGATCTCCGCCACTGCGAGAAGCGCCTCCATCTTTTCCTTATCCGAATACAGGTATTGGAGATTCAAAGGAAACCGGAGGGCCTGCATGGCCAGCTCCACACGCTTCTCGTTTTTTCGGTCGGAGCATTCCCCGCCCAGAACGTACTCCACTTCGTTTCTGAAAAAGTGATCTTCTTTCACTTTCACGGCGCAGCTGTTGAAATGACTGAGGATGTATTTGTTCACCAGATACTCATCGCTTCCCTCCCGGAGCACGCTCTTCAGATCCGAGAAGTTCTCGGCAATGGACTTCGCCGTGGAAGTGAGGCTCGGCTTCGGCATATCGTGGGTCGGAAGGGAGACGATGACCTTCTCGTTTCTCAAGGTCTCGTATTCCATATCGTTTCCCTCCACCGCAGGATCCGGTTTCAGAAGGTCCAAAACCTTCGCATACTTCATATGCTCGATCATCTGCTCCCGTACGAGCTGTGTATCCGCTGCGCACCAGCCCTCTCCGCTCACCGAGACGTTGCCGATGCGCACGCCCGACATGCCGTCAAGGCAGTGATCCATATAGGACCGGAACCTGCCCGTCAGCTGCGCCTTCCTTCCGCCCAGCAGGAACAAGCCGTACTCCTCGAAGGTGTAGCGGTCGAACTCCGACATCACAGAATCCCCCGACAGATCCGCCGCAAGGTCCACCCTGCTGACGGTGTAATCCGCCCTTGCCGCTGACATGAGGGCGATCGTTATGGTCATCAGAGCAGCCAGGATCGTCATCAGAAACACGCTGCTGCTCCCTCTCTTACTGTTCTTCATCCCACAGCATCCCCTTCACAAGCATGCAATACCTCGCATAACGTGGGCCGTCCACTCCATGGGCCTCGCCTTCGATCTCACCTCTGGGGGAGTTCTTCAGCAGTCCTCTGTTATTCATGAAAACATAGTCCTTGCCGTATACCGTGCCCCCGAAGGTGCTCCGGTCTGTCCTCATATCCCCCTGCCAGTTTCCCGGGTCCAGATAGACGTTTTTCTCTGTGATCATCCCCGCCTGGGCCCGCAGCGCGATGTGCATCTCACACCGCTGCTGCATCTGGTGATAGAAGAACATGATCATGAGCATGACCGTAAGGACTGCCAGCACCACCACCGGCAGCACCACCGCTGCCTCCACGATGTAATTGCCCTTCCTGCTCCTCATCAATTGAAATAGTTCAGTCCCTCGAAGGTCCTGTTCACGAAATCCGTGATCTGCGTCTTAAAAATCAGTCCGATGGCAACGGCGATCGCCACAAGGATCGCCACCTGCACCAGCTCCATTCCTTTCCTGCTTCTGATGTACTTCTTTAATCTCTTCATTTTCCTTCCCCTTTCTTGTCATAGTTCGATGATGGCCGGCGCCGCAGTGATCATGATCAGCGCAATGAGGAACATGAAGAGGGGCAACAGCATGGTAGTCTCCGTCAGCCTGCCCTTCTCTTCACAGATCTTCTTCCTCTCGATCCAAAGGTTCTCGCTCTCGGCCTCCAGTTTCGCATTGAGGGCGGCTCCCTTATGGAGGTTATCCTCCATGATGTTCGAAAGCCTCAGCAGTTCCCGCATCCCGCTCTCCTTCGCAAAGGACCGAAAGAGTGTCGTCATGGACGCGTTCGTCTTATGAGACGCTTCGTAGATCTCGCCCATCTGCGTGCAAAAGTAGTCGCTGCCCCTGTCCGGAGAGCCGATGCACTCCTCCACCGATTTCTCGAAGGCCGTATTGAGCACGAGCCCGGCCTGAAGAAGGAGCACCAGCCTGTTGACGAACTCGGGCAGTTGCTTCCGGACGGATTCCTCCCGCCGCCTCTTCGCCTTCCGTTCGTCGCTGTACTTCTTGCGGCAAATCGCCATCATCACCGCCATGGTCAGCATCACGATCATGATGGTATGAGTCGGCCGCTCCCTGTTCCACTTCACTTCAGCCCCTGACCGAAGTTCCGTCGGAAGTTTCACCTTCTCCAGAGACAGATCCTCGTTGAAGCTTCCGATCACGGACCTCAGCTCATACTCCGCCGTCTCCTTCTTCGTCATCTGCGGCACGGCCTCCTCTTCTTCTGTTTCTTCTTCACTGTACGGCGACAGCGATACATCGACTTTCTTACCAAAGACTTCGGCGCCGTCATCCACCTCCGCTCTCATCGCAAAGTGTCTCACGGCCTGCCCGGCTCCCGGCCGGATCATATAGAGTTCGCCGTCTTCCTTGATGATCGTCCCGCTGTCCGACAGGCATGATACCGCCAGATCCACCGGGATGAGTATCATTCCGATGATTGCCACTGCGATGATGCACCGCCACGTCTTGTCCAATTTCTCAAATCCCACGTCACACCTCGATCCTGGCGATCTTCTCCATCAGATAGATTCCCACGCAAACGGTCGCAAAGGCTGCCGTCATGATGATCCTGCCGATGAACGTCTCATACAGCGGTGCGATGTAGGAGTAGGAGCACAGGTTCATGATGATCAGCATGGCGAAAGGCATGGATGCCACGATCCTCCCCTCCGTCTTCTTCTGATTCGTGATGACCTTGATCTCCTTCTCGATGTTCATCTTGTCCGTTATGACTTCTGCCGCATGTCCGATGATACTCTCAAGATCCCCGCCCTTGCTTCTGCAAATAATGTAGACCCGGACAAAATTATCGATATCCTCACTGTGACTTCTCCCAGCGAGGTCCTGCAGCAGAACCTTGTCGCTTTCTTTGTTCTCAAGCATATTCATCCTCATATGTCTCAGTTCCATCATTATCGGCTCGGCCTCATCGTACATGAGAGAAAGATTCTCCTCTGCCTCGATGATCGCCTGTGCCATCTGTCTTCCTGCAGCCACGGAAGCCGAAAGGGAATAAAGCAGATCCTTAAACTGCGCTTCCAGCTTCGCCTTCCTCCGTTCCGCCATGATCCTCTCGGCCTTCGATCGTAATATAACCACAAATACCCCTAATAAAGATGCCGACAGAAAACTGTGGTAGAACAGATAGACTGCAGTAAACACACATGCATAGCCCACCCCATAAAAAATCAATTTTTCACGCCTCGAGAAATCGTATCGTGAATAGTCCTTTATCATAAAACGTAACCTGCCATTTCGATTTTCTCTCTCCTCTGTAACCTTCTTCCCGTATTTACAAGCTGCCCATCTTTCTCATCTCCTTCGTATATGAAAAGGCTGTTCGTCACGATATCATGTCCGTCAAAGCCGACGATCTCTGCGATCTCCACGATCTTGCGGCTTCCGTCCTTCATCCTGCTCATATGGATCATGATCTCTATTGCTTCTGATATCTGGCTCCGGATGGCCTCCACAGGAAAGTCCGCCGCCTGCATGAACATGGCTTCCAGTCTCTTGAGCATGCCCTTGATGCTGTTGGCATGTCCTGTGCTCAGACTCCCGCTGTGGCCTGTGTTCAGGGCCTGGATCATGTCCATGACTTCCTTGCCTCTCACTTCTCCGATAATGATCCTGTCCGGTCTCATGCGAAGGCTGGCCTTCACAAGCTGTGACATATCTACGCCGCCTCTGCCCTGGATATTCGCGTTCCTGCATTCAAGCCTTACGATGTTCTCTATCTGCTCGATCTGCAGTTCCGCGGAATCCTCAATAACGACGACACGCTCGTTGGGGGAAATGGTCTGTGACAATACGTTAAGCAGAGTCGTCTT
>CAMOWO010000040.1 GCA_946628525.1 uncultured Bacillota bacterium
GACAGCGACGACTTCATCGAAGAAGAGACAGTTCGTCACATCAAACGGCGCCAAGTATTACTACGATTCCAACGGCTATCTGGCGAAGAACGGCTGGATCCATATCAAAGACGACTATTACTATGCCACAGCCAGCGGCGCCATTTACAGGAACACTTACCAGAAGATCGGCAACTACTACTACGGATTTGATTCCAATGGTGCCAGATACAACGACATCACGGTGAAGATCGACGGCAAGGACCACCACTTCAACAGAGTGGGCAAGGCGTATCTCTGCGTGCGCTATGCCACGGCGAATCTGAACAAGCGCAGCGGTCCGGGCCAGTCGTATAAAGTACAGGGGATGTTCAAGCAGGGCGATATGGTAAGAGTCGTCCGCAAGAGCGGGACCTGGTGGCAGGATACGAACGGAAGCTGGGTAAGCAGCGATTATCTGGCCTCTAAGAAGGAAGCCGCGGCCCAGGAAACTTCCACGAAGGCGAGCACAGGCAAGGCCACATATAAGAAGGTGGGCAACTACTATTACGGCTTCGATAAGAACGGCAAGAAATACAAGAATGTAACGGTGAAGATCAACGGCAAGAGATACCACTTCAACAAGGCCGGTCAGGCATATCTCTACAATGCCAAGACCACGGCGAACCTGAACAAGCGCAGCGGTCCGGGCACCAGCTACGAGACGAAGGGCCTGGTCAAAGAAGGCAATACCGTTTACATCGTCCGCAAGAGCGGTGTCTGGTGGCAGGAGACAAACGGCAGTTGGCTCCACAGCGACTACCTGAAGGTCACCAGGACATATCCGTACTAAACTTGCGAGGTTTGAAGGTGCGTGATATAATAGAACGCTAATATCGCGAAAAACAACGAATGAAAGGAGACAGCGTTTGCATGGCTGACAGAAGAGATCACGGCAACGGTCACATGACAGAAGAAGAATTGGCAAGAAAACGTGCATACGAAGAATATCTTAGTCTGCGTGAAAACAGAAGCCACAGGCAGGAGCAGATCAAAGACGATACACTTTATGGTGAATATATAGCGAACAATCATCATGAACACAGAAGCGCACCGCAGCATCACAGCGGGCGTGAATACGAGGAGACCATGAGGGTGCCGAGCAAAAGCGCAGCACAGGCTGCCGCATCCCACGGTAAGAATGATCAGAGAAAGAAGCCGATCGCAGAGCCTGGCGGCGTCAACAAGGCGGATAAGCCAACGCGCAAGGAGAAAAAAGCGGCCAAGGGCGGCAACAAGAAACTCAGGAGAGCGACCATCATCGTGGCAGCGCTGGCCATTCTTTTGGGCGGCGTCATCGCTGTGGGTCTTACGGTGGTCAAGAGCACCCTGGACAACATCGGCAAGGTGGAACTGAACCCTGACATGATCGGGATCGACCCGCAGGTGGATGAGGATCTGGCAGGCTTCAGAAATATCGCCATTCTCGGTATCGACGCCAGAGATATGAGCAATGATACCGGAAGCCGAAGCGACTCCATGATCATCGCAAGCATCAACAACGAGACAAGCGAGATCCAGATGTTCTCTGTCTACAGAGACACCATGCTCGATCTGGGCGAGGGAACGCCGGGACTCGATAAGGTCACCCATGCCTACTACTACGGAGGACCTGCGAAGTCCCTTTATGCGCTGAACCACAACCTGGATCTGAACATAAAGGAAGTCGTCGTCGTCAACTGGAAGGCTGTGGCGGATGCCATCGATGCCCTGGGCGGGATCGAAGTGGATATCCAGCAGTCTGAGATCCAGCAGATGAACAAGTACATCAAGAACACGGCGAAACACATCGGCGGCAGCAAGAAGCAGATCGAAGGCCCGGGCAAGCAGACCCTCAACGGTGTGCAGGCCGTGACGTATGCCCGTATCAGAAAGGACGCTGCAACAGGGGACTACAGAAGAAACGAGAGAATGAAGATCGTCGTCAAGGCCGCCTTCGAGAAGGCCAAGAAGATGGATTATTCCACCCTCAAGAAGATCACGAAGGATGTTCTTCCGGAGATCAAGACCAACATGTCTACAGCGGACATCATGGGAATGATAATGAAACTGAACTCCTTCGATATGACCTCCTCCACGACGGGATGGCCGTATGACGTAGGAAGCTGGACAGGGGACGCATGGTACGGACCACCGGTCACCCTGAGCTCCAACGTAACGAAACTCCACGAGCAATTCTTCGGACAGGAAAACTATACGCCGACGCAGCACGTTCAGGATATCAGTGAACAGATCTCGGCAAAAACAGGATTATATTAGGACATAAAGAGAATGAATGAAAAAATAAAACTACTAGTACTATTCGGCGGAGTTTCATCAGAGCATGAAATCTCCCGGCTCAGCACGGCATCCGTGCTCAGCCACATCAGCAAAGACAAATACGACATATACAAAATGGGGATCACCAAGGACGGCAGATGGCTCCTTACGGATGCGACGGCCGAGGAGATCAGTTCCGGTGACTGGGAAAAGTCAGAGACGAACAGAAGAGCTTCCATCTCACCTGACAGGAGCATCCACGGCTTCATCGCAGAGGCCGGAGACGGATCCTTCAAAGACGTGCGCGTCGATGTGATCATCCCCGTCATGCACGGACAGAATGCAGAAGACGGGACACTCCAGGGTCTGCTGCAGCTATCCGGCATACCGTTCGTAGGATCAGGCGCTACATCCTCTGCGGCCAGCATGGACAAGGCCATCACCAAGGCCATGGTGGGCCAGGACGGCAGCGTCGCCCAGGCGAAGTGTTACGTATCCCACAAAAAGATCTTCGAATCTGCAAGGGCGGAGGAGATGAAGAGGATCACGGACTTTTTCGGGGACCGCTTCCCGCTCTTCGTGAAGCCGGCCAACGCCGGATCATCGGTGGGCATCAGCAAGGTGAAGACCGCGGATACTTTGGAGGAAGCCCTGGTCACCGCCTTTGCGATCGATGAGAAGGTCGTGGTGGAAGAGACCATCGTGGGCAGAGAGATCGAGGTCGCCGTTCTCGGTAACGACCGTCCGGAGGCATCCAGCATCGGCGAGATCTTTGCAGCCAACGAGTTCTACGACTATAACGCAAAGTATGAGAACGCTTCCTCCAGAACGGAGATCGTCCGCGATCTGCCGGAGGCTCTCGAACAGAAGATAAAGGACGCCGCCATCAAGGTGTACAGCATCATGGGATGCAGGGGCCTTGCGAGGATCGATTTCTTCCTTGAGTCCGACGGAAGAGTGGTATTCAATGAACTGAACACCCTCCCGGGATTCACGCAGATCAGCATGTATCCGCAGCTTTGGGAGGATTCCGGTGTTCCGTATGAGGAACTCATCGACAGACTGATCGAACTGGCACTGGAAGACAGGCCGTATATGTAATAAATAGCGTAGTCATGTAACGATTAGGAGTAAAGAAATGAAAGATTTGCTTACTGCCGACAATGGCTCTCTGGCAGCGAAGGCCGGGGAACTTTCCGAGAAGGGAATGAATGCTGTTCAGACTCTGAAGAGTCAGAATATCTGGGATGTGCTTGCGAACATCATCCCTCAGGACTGGAACGACACATGGGATGCCTTCAAGATGCAGATGCTCACAGGACTGCTGATCATCGTGGTGCTGATCCTGCTTCTGAGCGTCATGCCGTCCGTCGTCCGTAATTTCCTGCGGGGTCTCGATGTGGCCGTCATCGGCGGCGTGATGGTCTGGCTGGGAACGAGAGTCCCGGAGATCATCTTCGTCACAGAGATGGAGGTGCCGCTCATCGGCATCGGTATCGCCCTCATCGTCCTCGGACTTGCGATCTTCATCATCGCCAAGATACACGCGGGTAGGAAGAACGCGAAGCAGAGATACAAGGCGGAGGCAGAAGCCAAGGCCGCCAAGGATGCAGAGCTCGAAAAGCGCGCAGAGAAACTGGCCGAGCCGGCAGAAGTGGAACTCAAACTCCCGGAAAATGAAAAATGATTGATACAAAGGAGACGGCCGCCGGGTCGTCTCTTTTCGTGCAAAAAATCTTCACGACACGGCGCCGGCAACCAAGATTTGACTGTACCGGGACCGCAATATGTGGTATCATCGGATTGGTGAGGAAACTGCAATGAACAAGCTTAAGAAGACAATCATCATAGTAGCAGCGGCGATCGCTGTGATCGCAGGAGGCGCAATCACGACCTCCACTTTTCTGCTGCCTTGCCAGCTGACAGCTGACGGACAGCCGATCGTTACGGTGAAGAACGAGCAGGCGGGCGAGATGGTCATGAGAAGGATGATCGCCAGTTACGTACCGGAGAATTCCTACCTGAAGAACGTGACGCTGGATAAGGAACTCAAACTGGAGACCGTTTCCCTCAAGGACGCTTTTGACCGGGAGAATCTGATGACGGCCTCGGAGGCCATCGACTACCTCACGGCGGCCAACAGCACCAGCGACGTCCTGTTCAGCACCACCATAGAGAGTGAACTTACGGAGGAACAGAAGTATACTCCGGAGATCGAATACAAGAAGGATGACAACATGTTTGCCGGAGAGTCCCGCGTAGAGAGCGAGGGCGTCGATGGCGTCAAGGATGTGACTTATGCTGTCACCAGTGTCAACGGTGATGTGCAGGACAAGAAGCAGATCTCAGAGAAGGTCGTCAAGGAAGGCAAGGCCGAAGTCGTATACAGAGGAACGCTGGGCCTTCCGGAAGGTGCCGACTGGAAGACGTATGAAGGCGCACCGATCTACAACGACGGCGACGATGTGGTGGCGACAGCCAAGCAGTATCTCGGCTGCCCGTATAAATACGGCGGCAAGAGCTTCACGAAAGGGATCGACTGCGTCCAGTACGTGAGGAACATATACAGGATGTACGGCATCAACGTGCCGAACAGACATAAGGACATCCAGCGGTTCGGTGCCGGCGTATCCCTGAAGAATGCAAGGCCGGGCGACATCATCTGCTACAAGCACCACGTAGGCATCTATGTGGGCAATGGCAAGATGGCCGAGGCGACGACCCACCACGGCACGCGTATCGGCAAAGTTCGAAAGGGTGTCATAACCGTAAGGCGCGTCAAGAAACACTAGATTCAGCATCAAAGCCGGAAGGAAATGAACGGATATGGAGCATAATGATCTTAAGAGACAGAGCGGTGAACGTTTGAGATACCTCGACATGGCCAAGGGCCTGGGTATCCTGATGATTACCTACGGTCATATCACGGAGATCGGCAATCCCGTGGATGACTGGATGTCTCTTTTTAAAATAACGATATTCTTTATCACCGCCGGATACCTGATGGCGATGAAGAGGCCGCAGGAGAAGAATACGGTGCCGGGCTACACCCTCAAACTGGGCAAATCCCTGATCTGGCCGTACATGACCTTCAGCGTCATCTTCATCATCATGACGCTGTTCCGGGGATTCGTGAAACAGACGAGCTATATGCATACCCTCAAACTGTATGCCTATGCCACCGTCACCCTCAGAGGTATATCGACGCTGTGGTTCCTGCCTTGCCTGTTCTTCGCGCAGATCCTGTTTTTCATCATCATCAAGAACCGCCATAAGATCCTCATGGCAGCGACGCTGGTGTGGCCGATCCTCGTGGGACTTGTTTCGGAGCGGTGGCTGGGAACGCTGGAGGAGACCCTTACGGAGTTCCAGTACACCCTGGTTTCCTATCCGGTGATCATGGTATCAAAAGCCCTCATCTCCGTGTGGTTCGTCCTGCTGGGATACATGGGATATTTCGCAGTGAACAAATTCCTCGATTCGGACAACAAGAGGCTCATCGCAGGCATCGTCCTGACAGTAGCCACATTGGTGCTGTCCCTCGTTACGTCCGGGATCGACTTCAATATGATGCATCTGGGGGACAACCCGGTATGCTTCTTCCTGGGCGGGATCATCGGATCCTTCGGTGCCATCCTGCTGTTCCAGGGCCTTGAAAGATGGTGGTCTTCGGATCTTCTCGTGTACTTCGGCGTCAACTCCCTGATCCTCATGACGATCCAGAGATCTTTGTTCATCATCAGGATCGCAGAGAAAGGATGGGGACAGCACTTCAAACTGCACGACTTCATCTGTCAGCGCTACTACCTCGAGACACTGTGCATACTCGTCATCGTTCTGGTGATGGCAGCTGGGATCATCGAGCTGATCAACCGCAAGTGTCCGTGGATCATGAAAATAAAATAGATCGTATTTCCATATGAACAGAAGAGGTGCGAATATGGGTAAGAAATTAGGTGAAAAGATAAAAGAAGCCAGGAAGTTCGCTGACATGACGCAGGAAGAACTGGCCCGCAAGGCAGCGGGGGTGGACCTGGCTCAGCTCAAGAAGATCGAAGCAGGGGAACTGGAGCCCACCACAGCCCAGCTGAAGGCCATCGCCGAGGCGGCAGGCGTATCATCAAAGCCCCTGATCGAACTGGCCCAGCGGACAGGCGGAACGACTCTGACAGAAGAAGAACTCCGGCTCGTGAAACTCTACCGCAAGGCATCCCAGGCCAGAAAGAAGTCCGTCATGGAGATCCTGAAGCAGGACAGTGGAAGTGAGATCGAAGACCTCATCCAAAACGTCCTCGGCGGTCTCACAGGCGGCGCCGCCGGCAGCAGCGCGGGAAGCGGTCAGGCAAAAGACGACGCGATTTCCCAGATCCTCCAGAGCGCTTTGCAGGCCCTGAACAAGAAATAGGATCGATAGAATAAAAACGTAACAGAAAACACACCGCAACTTGGCAAGAACCTTGTCTTTCCTTGATATGCGGTGTGTTTTTTGGTAGAATTACTATGTATGTGTGTGTCTACATGGCACGTAGGACAGGAGATAAGAAAGAATATGGTCAAGTTCAATGTTCCTCCGTATATCGGGAGGGAATTAGAAGATATCAAAACAGCGATCGCAGGCAGGAAAATCTGCGGCGACGGGGACTTCACGAAGAAGTGCAACGGCTGGATCCGGGAGAAGGCCGGCGTTACGGAGGCCCTTCTCACCACATCGTGCACTCACGCGCTGGAGATGGCCGCCATCCTTTTGGACATAAAAGAAGGCGACGAGGTCATCCTGCCGTCGTACACTTTCGTATCCACGGCCAATGCCTTTGCGCTCAGGGGA
>CAMOWO010000041.1 GCA_946628525.1 uncultured Bacillota bacterium
TTTTGGCCGGCAACCGCTGAAGAAATTTTGTGCTTGCCGGCTCTTTCAGCGGTAAACGTGGAATTAGGGCCAGTGACCGCTGAAGAAATCGATGAGAATTTGATACGGAAGCCCGCGAACAGGTTGGCAGAGCATATAAACGGGTGTATTTTATATTTCTTCAGCGGTAAATGCTCGTATGAAGGGGTTTACCGCTGAAACGAAATCTCCGGCAATTATTTCTTCAGCGGTAATGTTGTGGATCTGAGGGTTTACCGCTGAAGCGCATCACCGTGCAGACCTTTGGAAGACATGTCGGGCGGACCGCCCATTTCTGAACAGCAATGAGTGTTATCTGCCCGATCATTTCGCTGTCACGACGCCAAAGATTTATGATATAATGTTCCACGTATGACACAATAACAAAAGCAGAACATGAAATATACTGGGAGGAAGACAACACAATGAGGAAAGGATGTACAAGAAGGTACAGCGTGGCCATCATAACGACGTTCATGATGTTTTGTACGCTGCTGGCACCGATGGCTGAGATCACAGGATCGGTTGCTTATGCAGACGGAGAGCAGACCGTGGAGGTCGAGAACCAGAACAGTGATGGCGCAGGCAGTAACGGCAAGAGCGGTGACAACACCGGAGGCCAGAACGTCGACAAGGGCGGCAGTGAGAACCCTGGTCAGAAAGGTGGCGGTACAGCGGAGAATAGCCAGAACGACAATCCGGGCACAGCGCCGGACAGCAATGCAGACAATTCGGGCAACAATCCAGGCAACGAGCCAAACGGCGACCAGAACGTCGACAAGGGCGGCGACAGCGAGAATCCGGCAGGCACTGATACGCAGAACGGCTGGAAGACGATCGACGGCAACACGTATTACTACAAAGACGGCGTGATGCAGAAAGAGTGGCAGGACATCGACGGCAGCAGATACTACTTTGGAAAAGAAGACGGCGTGATGCAGACCGGCCGGCAGACGATTGACGGCAGCAAATACTACTTCGGCAAAGAAGACGGCATCATGCAGACCGAGTGGCAGGACATCGACGGCAGCAGATACCACTTCGGCAAAGAAGACGGCATCATGCAGACCGGCTGGCAGACGATCGACGGCAGCAAATACCACTTCACCAGCGAAGGCAAGATGCAGACGGGCCTCAAGAAAGTCGGCAAGAGCACGTACTACTTCGGCACCAACGGCAAGATGCAGACGGGCCTCAAGACCATCAGCGGAAACAAGTACTATTTCAATAAGAGCGGCGTGATGCAGACCGGCCTTCTGAAGCTGAGCGGCAAGCTGTACTACTTCGGAAGCAGCGGCAAGGCGACGAAGATCAAAGGCTGGACGACGGCCATCAAAGGCGGTAAGCGCTACGGCAACGGCGACGGCACTATAGCCATCGGCAAGAAGAAAATCGGCAAGAACCTGTACTACTTCGGCACAACCACAGGCAAGCTCGCCAAGAAGGGATTCTTCACATATAAATCAAACAGATACTACTGCGTTGGTAACGGCAAGCTGGCCACCGGGTGGAAAGCCATCGGTGACAACGGCTACTACTTCAACAAGAAGACAGCCGCAATGGCAAAGAATACGACCATCGGCCATCTGAAGATCCCGAAGTCCGGCAAGCTGGGCAAAGCATATGCACAGGGCATCCGCACTTTGGATAAGAGAGGATGGAATCTCAAGGCGGCTTACAAGTTCTCATCCAGCAAGATCAAATATGCTCACAAGGGCATGAGAAAAAAGACAAGCGAAGCGTACGCCACTTATGGATTCACGAATAAGAAGGGCAACTGCTTCGTGATGGCGGCAACGTTCTACGTCATGGCCAAGCTCCTCGGATACGACGTCCATCAGGTGAAGGGTCATGTAGGCGTCTGGTGCCCGCATTCCTGGACGACGATAAAGCACGGCAAGAAAAAATACGTATACGACCCACAGTTCAAGAACAGGACAGGCCGCAGCGGATACAAGATCTACTACGGCAAGAAGGGGACTTGGAGATATAACAGAATGAAGAACATGAACTAGAGTCAGGAGAACAAGATGCACAAGAAAGCGATCATTACCGTATTCATCATCGTCGCAGTCGCGGTGGCAGGCTTCGGCGGATACAACATGTACAAGGCCCACCAGATCCAGAAACTTCAGGAAGCAACAACGGCACAGGTCAACAAAGTAGTGAACATGGATGACTACCGCAAGGCCCAGCAGAAAGAGATCCGGAAGATGATGGACAGCGCAGAAGCAAAGGTGGCGGAGTCCACCACACAGGAAGAAATGGACAAGATCATGGCGGATCTCGAAAAGTCCGTGAAGCCTGTGAAGACCGACGCGCAGCTCGATAAGGAAGAAGCAGAAGCCAAGAGAAAGGCAGAAGAAGAGGCCAGAAAGAAGGCAGAAGCCGAAGCAAGAGCAAGAGCCCAGGCTGCAGCCGCAGCTGCTGCGAAGCAAAAGGCAGCTCAGAAACATAAGAGCTCCAAGAAGAGCAAAAAGAAGAGCAAGAAAAAGAGCAGTTCAGGTGGGTGTGTAAGCGATGACGCGTCAAACTTCTATTGATTCCTTCCGATACATCCGCGTGCTGGCATGCTTTGGGATCGTGATACTCCACTCCCTCTTTGCCAGCAACGTGTATTTCGAGGACACCATAACAGCCGGGCAGCTTTTCGGATCGAAGACGGCGGAGCACCTGCTCATGTGGCCGGTACCCTGCTTTCTGATGGTCACCGGCGCCCTTTTGCTGGACCCGGAGCGGGAGATCACGCTGGGTAAGATCACAGGCAAATATCTCAGGCGCATCCTGATCGCACTGGTGGTATTCACCCTGATTTTCCAGATCCTTGACTACATGGCAGGCGACCAACAGACCATCATCAGCGGCTGGCTGGCGAACCTTTTTCTGGGGCACAGCTGGGCCCACATGTGGTACTTTTACCTGCTGGCCGGGCTGTACCTGATGATGCCCCTCTACAGGATCATCACGAAGCACGCAGAGGACAAGCTGATCTGGTATCTCATTGGTCTGATCCTGCTGTTCGTTTCACTGATCCCTTTGCTGGAGCTCGCCGGCATCGAGATCGCATTTTACATCCCGACGCAGGTGATCTACCCGGTGTACCTTTTCATGGGATACATGCTCTTCAAAAGTCCGCAGGAGGCGTACATCGGCATCGGCCTTGCGGCCCTCTCGACAGCCGCCATCGTGATGCTTTGCGTATACGAATACAAAGTGTCCGCGGGGGCTGACCACGTAGCGATGGAGGTTCTCTACGACTACGCGTCGCCGTTTGTGGTGGCGCAGTCCGCAGGGGTGTTCATCCTTTTCAACAAGATAAAAAGATCCGCCGGGGCGCTTCTTCGCAGCCTTGACGAGTGTTCTTTCGGGATATACATCATCCACATGATCGGCATCCGAGCCATCATGAAGTGGTGGGGCTACGACCCGTACACCATGCCCGTCATGTTCATCGTGATGGCAGTAGTGCTGTTCTTCGCGTCCTACGCCCTCGTGTTCCCGTTCAAAAAAGTCACGGCGCAGCTGCGTCGCAAGTGAATAAGTAACCGACGAAGGGAGTGTCGCATCGGGTAAAAAACGCCATGCTGGTAATACCTTTTTGCATATATAGCGAATCAGGTATTACCACTTCATGTTCAGAAGCACTTTTTTAATACCTTTTTTCTATATAACACGTTTAGGTATTAAACAGAGGTGCTTATGCTCCCGGTAGAAGAGAAAACTGACGATCATGAGCAGATGATCTGACTATTTTAATACCTAAGACCCCATATATCACAAAAAGGTATTACCACGGGAAAAATAAATCCATGCTGGTAATACCTTTTTGCGATATATGCTCAGTTAGGTATTAAAGGGAGCGAAGCACTTAATTCACAGTCTCTTTCTATTCCAGCAATGTCGTCTGCACCAGGTAAACTTCTTCCCGCAACTGCCTTGCTTCGGTTTCGTTGATCTTGCCTTCGAAGCGCAGACGGCGGATCTGATCCAGCTCGATGCTCAGGGTGTTGGCGCCCACCTCCTCGTTATAGGCCCGGGCCATGCGGAACTGCTCGGCAGTATTGGCGCGCATACCTTCCGGCATGACTACCCCGGCGTTGTGCCCGGCTTCCATCAGTTCCTCGACAGTAAGCTTGTTATCCTGCCCGAAATTGATGCGGTCCAGAACAGACTGGAGCGCCATCTTATGCTCCTCGATCAGAACATCAGCGATCGCAGCCCGGGAAGGATCCTTTTCTTTGACCTCCTGCAGAAGCTCCAGAGCCACCATCTCCAGATCGATCGCGAACACGCAGGTATCGTAGTAGATCCGAGCGAACTTTTCATCGTCAAAATCGTGTTTTCGGAAGCGGGCGAATCGTATCATGAAGCGCCCTTTCTTCGTTTCGAACAAAGAGCCCACGTCCTGTGCTCCCCCGAAATATCCGATGGATGCTCTGATGCCGCGAAGCATATCGTAGTACGGCATGCGGTCTGCCTCCGGCATATCGTATATATCGCGCTGCAATTCGTCAGCACGCTTTTGCTGTGCTTCAAGGACTTCGCCGATCAGAGAAGTCATATCTTCGCCTTCAGCACCTTGGGCGAATCGCAGGCGCATGAGGCGGATGCGGTAGCGCATCAGTTCGAGACGAAGCGCAGGAGAATAAGGCGAGTCGTTCCAGTCTTTCAGGATCTTGCGGAGCTCACGGATGACACTTTCGAGAACTAGCGCTCTGGCTTCGGTGAGCCTCTGATCTGCACCTTCATCTTCCTTTTTTGGGGCGAGGAGCGGCAGCAGTATGTCAGCGAAAAGCAGAGTCCAGAGTATGACAGCGGATGTGACGAAGATGATCAGATCTCTCTGCGGGAACGGCGAGCCGTCCTCCATCGTAAGAGGGATCGTCATGATGATAGAGAGCGTCACAGCACCCTTTGGACCTGCGAGAGTCGTCACGAGCGCGCGGTGCAGCGAATCTTTCACAGAAGAGGATCCGCGAAGCCCTGTTTCGATATCTTTATGTACAAGTTCCATCACAGCGAGCCATAGGAAACGGATCGCGATGATCGTCATTGTGAGCAGCAGCACTGCCGTCAGCACGATCCCCGGATGTATCCCACTCATGTCTTCCGTCTGCATGACGAGCGGGAGTTGCATCCCCAGCATGACGAAGATGATCCCGTTGATGAGAAAGACGATGACTTCCCAAAGGCTGTTCGAAATCATCTGCTTGCGTGCTTCTTCCGGCGGGATGATGTGGCCCGTCTGCTCCTGCATCATGAGACCGGCGGCCACGACGGCCAGGATCCCGCTCACGTGCAGTTCCTCCGCGAACAGGAAAAACAGAAACGGAGTGAGAACTTCATATACCACGTGAACCATGGTGCTGGCGTAGCCATGCCTTTTGAGAAGCATCATGCCGTGTTTTGCAAGAAAGCCCATGAGGATGCCGATGGCGATGCCGCCGAAGAACAGTATCGCAAAGGATCCGACGGCCTGCGCGGGATGGAAGATGCCGATCACAGCGGCGCCGATCGCGAACTGAAATGACACGACGCCGGATGCGTCGTTGATGAGTGCTTCTCCGGACAGCAGTATGGACTGCCTCTCAGACAGAGAGATCGTAGGCCCCAGAGCGGCGACGGCTGCAGCGTCAGTAGGCCCCAGAGCGGCGGCACATGCAAAAGCTGCGGCAAGTGGTATCGCCGGCAGCATGCCGTGCAGTACGAATCCTCCGGCTATGACGCTGACGACGACCAGCGCGATGGCCATAGAAAGAACGGACCATCTGTTGGACCACAGATTCGTCCAGCTCGTTTCCCTGGCTTCCCGGAACAGAAGCGGTGCGATGAACAGCATCAGGAAAAGCTCTGAATCCACGTGGGCTTCCGAGAGCCTCGGTATGAGTAAGGCAAGCACGAGACCTACTCCAATCTGTATCAGAGGGAGCGAGACTCGTGAGATCACCTGATCCAAGATGGAACATCCTGTGACACAGGCGAGAAGGATCAGTACAAATTCAAATAGTTCCATAGTATGTCTCCGTTACAACCTTAAAGATGATACAGAATTATACCACATCTGCCCGTTGCCGCGCAGGTTGACATTTCTCCTACACGGGTTTACAATCGACTTCGAAGAAGAAATGAGGAGGATAACGAAGTGGATATCAGTAAACTTGCAGAGGAGATCATAAACGGAAGAAGACTGACGAGAGACGACGACCTGGAGCAGTTCATAACCTGCGATCTGGAGGAACTCTGCCGGGGCGCAGACAGGATCCGCCAGGCATTCTGCGGTGACAGGGTGAATCTCTGCACCATCATAAACGGCAAGTCAGGGCGCTGCAGCGAGGACTGTAAATTCTGTAACCAGTCGGCCTTCAACAAGACGGACTGCGAGACATACGGATTCCTTCCGGAGGAGGAGATCGTAGCAGAAGCCAAAGCGAACGAAGCGGCAGGCGTGGATCGGTTCTCCATCGTGACGGCAGCGAAACTCCTCAGAGGCGATGACTTCGAGAAAGCCGTCTCCGCCTTCAAACGCATGAGCGAAGAATGCAGCATCGGCCTTTGCGCATCCATGGGACTTCTGTCACCGGAGCAGCTGGCACGGCTCAAAGAAGCCGGCGTCACCAGATACCACGAGAACATCGAGACTTCGAAGCGCAACTTCCCGAACATCTGCACGACTCACACATACGAGGACAAGATCCGCACCATCAAGGCGGCGCAGGAAGCGGGGCTCTCCGTGTGCTCCGGCGGCATCATCGGCATGGGCGAGACCTGGGAAGACCGCATCGACATGGCAGTATCCCTGGCGGAGCTGGGGGTGGACTCCATCCCGATCAACTCCCTGATACCCGTGCCCGGCACACCTTTTGAAGATCTGGAGCAGTTCACGGCAGAAGAGATCCTTCGCACCG
>CAMOWO010000042.1 GCA_946628525.1 uncultured Bacillota bacterium
GAGGCACCAGGATGACGGAGCGCCAGATCAGAGAACTCGTGAAGAAATACACATCCATCGGACTGGGCTCTTCAAGAAAAGAAGGCTACAGTCCTCATAAACTCAGAGCAACAGCAGCAACGAGCCTCATTGGCAGAGGCAATTCCATATACGACGTGCAGGAACTGCTGGACCACGAGCAGGTGACCACCACCCAGCTCTACGCCGCACATAAGATGAACGTCAAACGCGATCTTGTCAAAGATATGGAATGGGAAGTCGAAAGAAAGGAAAACAAATAACATGAAGAAACTGACTGTAACAGCAGTTACTCTTGTCTTTGTAATGACATCGATGTGGGCACCGGTTTCGGTACACGCTACAGGAGAAACGACACCTGCCGCACAGGAAACGACACCAGCAACACAAGAAACGACGACGACAACACAACCAACGACGCCGACCACGATATGGTCCCCGACCTCAGAAACGACCCAGGCAACAGAAAACTGGATCCCGATGACAACGGTGGACATATCCTGGTTTGATTATAAGGACGTCAAGAAAACATATAAGATCGAAAACGAAGCCCAGCTCAGAGGCCTCGCAAGTCTCGTGGATGAAGAGCAGGACTACTGGAAGCCGAACCACACAGAGGACTTCGAGGGCGTCGAATTCATCCTCCAAAGAGACATCAAGCTCAAAAACAGGTGGACGCCGATCGGTCTGAGCAGCGCGGCTCCGTTCAAAGGCGTTTTTAACGGTAACGGCCATAAGATCACGAACCTTATCGTCTATCCGGACTACGAGTACGTCGGCATGTTCGGATCCCTGGAAGGGGAGGTAAAGGATCTTGAAGTGGACGGCACCATCGTCTCCGAGTACCCGTACACCGGGAGCATCGCCGGCAAGCTGGAGCAGGGCGGAAAGATCACAAACTGCACCTCCACTATAACGGTACAGGGCAAGGAGAAAACAGGGGGCATCTGCGGTGAGAACCGTGGAGGCACCATCGACTCCTGCAACAACCGCGGGACCGTCACGGGCACATTCAACGTAGGCGGTGTCTGCGGCGAGAATTTCGGCGGCGTGATCACGAGGAGCTCCAATAACGGAGATGTGAACTCTTCTGAGAGAAACATTGGGACCTACGGTACCGGCGGCATCGCCGGAAGAAGTGTAGGCGCCAGCTCGAAAGTCGCAGAATGCTTCAGCAAGGGCAAGATCACTTCCGGAACAGAAGCAACGGGCGGCATCGTCGGCTATGCCAACGCCTCCGGGGCGAAGATCCTGAACTGCTACAACACAGGAGACCTTGTCTCCAAAGAGCCGAAAACCGGCAACAAGAAGACGAAGTCCTATATCGGCGGGGTCGTCGGCAGTGTAGGCAACGGCGGCATCCAGATCGCTAACTGCTACAACGCAGGCAGCTCGCTCGGTGCAGACATTTCCGGTGGCATCATCGGATCTTACTACGATGATAACGGCATCAAGCCGGCACGAAACATCAAGAACAACTTCTACATCAGCAGCGACTACAAAAACGGCATCGGAAGCGGCTTAAACGGCAAAGGCGCCAACATCCAGAACTGCGCCTACGGCATATCCTCGGGAAGCCTGAGTTCCTACGCCCCGAAACTTAGCGACAAGTACATGAAAGACGCGTCCGGTCTGTACGGTAACGGTGGCGACCCTGTGCTGAGATGGCAGCGCCCGATCAGCGAAGAGGACAGAGATTACGTAAACGGCATCTCCATCTCCACTCAGAAGCGTCTGGATAAGTACATGCAGACACACACGGATTCCATTATGGCCGGACAGATCATACTGGACATCTTCAATACCACGAATCTGCTGACGGATTCATTTTTCAATTAGAAGAGGTTGAACATGCAGGAAAATACATATAGATTGCTTACAGAGAACATGGGTATCGATCCCCATGTTCTTCAGCGTATCGACGAAGCAGAAAAGAACGCACGTGACAGTTTTGAACGTCTCGACGACATCACAGCCTACAACCAGTACAAAGTACTGGAGGCTTTGCGAAAGAACAGGATCTCCGATACTCACTTCGGATGGAACACGGGATACGGATACGACGACGCCGGAAGGGAAGCCACTGAGAAGGTCTACGCCGACGTCTTCGGCACCGAAGCGGCACTGGTGAGGCCACTGATCGTAAACGGTACCCACGCCCTGACATTGACCCTCACGGGCATCCTGAGACCGGGGGATGAGATGATCTACTGCACCGGAGGCCCCTACGATACTTTGGAGGACGTCATCGGCATCAGAGGGGAGGGCAAGGGCTCTCTCAAAGAGTTCGGCATCTCCTACAAACAGGTGGAACTCGCCGAAGACGGCACCATCGATCTGGAAGCGCTGAAGGACGCCATCACGCCGGCCACCAGAATGGTCTGCATGCAAAGGTCCACCGGCTACGGCTGGAGACGCGCGATCTCCATCGATGACATCGAAAGATGCTGCCGTTTCGTCAAATCCATAAACCCTGAGATCATCACGATGGCGGACAACTGCTACGGGGAATTCCTGGACACGAAAGAACCGACGGAAGTCGGCGTGGACGTCATGGCGGGATCCCTGATCAAGAACCCCGGCGGCGGCCTGGCGCTCTCCGGCGGATACATCGCAGGACGAGCTGATCTGATCGAGAGCATCTCATACAGGATGACATCGCCCGGCATCGGGGGAGAGTGCGGTCTTACCTTCGGACAGACCAGGAGCATCCTGCAGGGTCTCTTCATGGCTCCAAAGGTGGTAAACGGCGCCGTAAAGGGCGCGATCCTCTGTGCCAACGTATTTTCTGGTCTCGGATTCGACGTTTGTCCCGGTCCGTCAGACCTTCGCAGCGATATCATACAGGCCGTCAAACTTGGAAGCCCGGAAGGCGTCATCGCATTCTGCAAAGGCATCCAGACGGCGGCACCGGTGGATTCCTTCGTGACGCCTGTTCCATGGGATATGCCGGGCTACGATAGCCAGGTCATCATGGCAGCGGGAGCATTCGTCCAGGGTTCTTCCATTGAACTGTCGGCGGATGCACCGATCAGAGAGCCTTATATCGTATATTTCCAGGGCGGACTCACATACGAACATTCGAAGTTCGGTGTCCTCAGAGCCCTGCAGCAGATGAAAGATGAAGGACTGGTAACTCTATAGGAGGTCGATCATGGCATACAGTGAACTGATAAAGGATTTCAACAAGATCAGAGACTATATGCGCCAGTTTTATGTCTACGGGTTCAGAAAACGAGAAGAATATGCAGCTAAGAGCGCCCGCAGTTACGACAACGAGAGACGGCGCATCGAAAGCTGGCTTGGAGAGTACATGTCTTTCCGGCAGGAGCCTGCCGGGAAGATTTCTTATATTTCCGTGGACAGCAGCAAAGTGAGGGCCAACCCTCTGTACAAAGCCTTCAAGGCCAAAAGTTTCACCGCCAATGACATCGCGCTGAACTTCTACATCCTGGACATCCTGGCAGACGGCAATGCAAAGAGTGTCCGTGAGATCACCGACATCCTTTGCGAGGAGTACATGGCCTTCTTCGAGGATGCGCAGGATTTCGACGAGGCCACGGTGCGAAACAAACTCAAAGAATACGAAGAGGAGGGGATCCTGAAGTCCGTCAAAGAAGGACGCAGGGTGCTCTATAAACGCGCCGAATCCTCCGTCGATCTGGCCTCCTGGCAGGATGCCCTGAGCTTCTTCGCAGAAACTGCTCCTGTGGGCGTCATCGGATCATTTCTTCTCGATAAACTGGAAGATACGGATCCTGTCTTCACTTATAAACATCACTACATCATCCACGCCCTTGAGAGCGAGCTCATCTGTGAGCTTCTGGAGTGCATCACAGATGACTGCAACGTTGAGATCTCGACATACAGCGTGCGAAAAGAAAAGGAAATGAAATACAATGTGCTGCCGCTCCTGATCGCAATGAGCACCGAGAACGGCAGGGCCTATCTTCTAGCCCGGGAAAACCGGTATCAAAGACTTAATATGTACCGCCTGGACCGCATCAACGTCGTGAAAAAGGGTGCTCCGGCAGAAGATAAGGAAGAAGTCCTTCAGGAAGCAGAAGGTTACATAAAATTTTTATGGAATACTTCCGGAGGCAGGTCCCGCGAGACGGAGCATCTGGAGATGACCCTTAAGATCCTTCCACATGAGGAGTACATCCTCCACCGCTTGGAAAGAGAAGGTAAGCACGGCACCATCGAAGCATTGGGAAATGACTGGTACAGGTTCTCCATCGACGTGTATGACGCCGGTGAGATGATCCCATGGCTTCGGACCTTCATCGGTCGCATCGATGAACTCACATGCACCGATGCTACGGTACAACAGATATTCTATGAGGATCTTGACGCATTATATGATATGTACGGAGGTGATGACGATGCTGTTTCATGAAGTCTACGGCAGCTACTATAACGCCGTCGCCAAAATACTGGCGGCAGCATGCGAAGGACGCCTGGATTCCCGGGAAATGTATCGCATCATAGAGGAAAAAGGCTTCGCAGAAAGCAGCCTTGCCATCCCCGATACCCTGATGAACAGCGATAAACCGCTGCTCGACGGGGACTTTCGTACACCGCTGAAGGAGGTTCCGACGATCCCTCTGACGACGCTGCAGAAGCGCTGGCTCAAAGCGATCCTCGCAGACCCCCGGATCCGTCTCTTTGGAGTGGACGATGCAGGGCTGGAGGACGTGGAACCTTTGTATGAACAGGGGTCCATCGTATATTTTGATCAGTACAGAGACGGCGATCCCTTCGGGGATGAGGCATATATCGCTCATTTCAGGACGATCCTGGCGGCACTGAAGGAGCACCGCAGGCTGCAGATCCGGTTCACCGGCGGCCACGGAAAACCTCACAACTGGGACTGTCTGCCCCTTCGCCTGGAATACTCCCTCAAAGACGACAAATTCAGGCTCCACGTGCTGTCTCTGGGACGGCCGAACATCATCAATCTGGCGCGAATATCGGAAATCAGGGCAGGGGAGGCCTTTGATCCGGCCAAGGTCAAAGAGCCGGCGCAGGAGAAGCCTTTCGTGAAGATGCTCCTTCGTGATGAGCGCAATGCGCTGGAACGAGCCATGCTCCACTTCTCCCATCTGGAGAAGGAAACGGTGAAATTATCGGAAGATCGCTATGAAGTGACGCTTTGGTACGATCGCGATGATGAGACGGAGCTTCTGATCCGTGTCCTCAGCTTCGGGCCGATGATCCGCGTCACGGAGCCGGCATCGTTTATCGAACTGATCCGGGAGCGGCTGGACATGCAGAAGAAATATCTATCATCATAGGAGTGGCTCCGGCTGCCCAAAAGTGACATTTCTCATGCCAAAATGGGCACCCAGCGGCCCATTTTGGTACGATTTATTGAAATATGGGCAAAATCACTCCCTAGCGAATCCTGTTACTGCCCCAAATAACATTTTTTCCTCTGTAAATGGGGAGTTGACTTCCTATAATTTGCCCCAAATAACAATGTAATTACTGATTTTGGGGCGCTGACTGCCCATAACCGGTCAAGATCACATACTTTTGGGCTCAGCAGGATTTTACCAAGAGTCTATGAGTTGCGGGGATACCTCGCAACTTTTTTTTAATGAATAAACTCCTGACCTCTGTTACGATAAGCTCACGATAAAGGTGCATACAGCAACAAGGATCCAGCCGACTGTTAACCGGTAGACGGCAGACCAAAAGTCTGTACATTCCGCACCTTGTGGGGTATTGGACGGATCACATCCTGATCGTGTCAGTAAGAAACGGAGTAGGCTGACGGCAGAGCCGAATACGCTCTTCATGTCATCTGCTGCGATGCGAGTCATAGAAGAGACTTCCGAAACGTTTCAGAAACCACGTCAAGGTGAAAAGCACATGCAGCAAACGTTTCTATTCAGATCAATATAATTTAGAAGTCAAGTGATTTGAGTGCTTTGGATCCAAATTATTGAAGGAGTTGATAAGGATGCTTACATCATTAAAGAAAGCAGCAAACATCACATATACAGAAAACGGTGCCGTGACCTACGAGAGCACCGAGTCTTACTGCCTCGACCTTTTCTCAAGGATCGGGGCCATGAGAAATGCGGACGAAAAAGAAATCATCCGCAGCTTTACCAAGGCTTACGTGGAGGACCCGGACCTTGCCATGAGGATCCTGTTCTTCGCAAGGGACGTGCGCGGCGGCCTCGGTGAGAGAAGGGTTTTCAGAGTCATCATGAAGTGGCTGGCGGGATTCAACAGAGATTCTGCCGCAAAGAACATCGCGAACATCTCCGAGTACGGCAGATACGACGATATCCTGGAGCTTCTCGATACGGACTGCAAAGACGACGTCATCGAGGTCATCCGCGCGCAGCTGGCAAAAGACATGGAGGCCCTCGAAGGTGAGGGAAGGGTATCCCTTCTGGCCAAGTGGCTCCCATCTGTCAACGCATCAAGCAGAGAGACGGGACGACGTGCAAAGGCCATCGCGCGTGGTCTCGATATGGACGATGCTTCCTACCGCAAGACGCTGAGCCGCCTGAGAGCTGCCATAAAGATAATCGAGAACAATCTCAGAGAAAAGGATTATTCCTTCGATTACTCCAAGCAGCCGTCA
>CAMOWO010000043.1 GCA_946628525.1 uncultured Bacillota bacterium
TGTACAAGGGGGATAAAGGCTTAATGGGTGTTCGCCCGTTGCCGTGTGTGCGGGATGAACACGGGGAGATTCGGGAGCAGACGGTCAAGGCGTTATTTGCGAAAATCAATGAGGAACTGGACGAGCTGAAAACTGAGATTACATATCATGGAGTTGCCGTTATTGCTGATTCTGCGGCTGACGCAAAAGAGAAATTGATGGCGATGACCATGAACGGCATAAGCCCCGACAGGATGATCCTGACGTACGAGAAGGATCTGAGGGACATGAGTAAGCTGCGTCGGATGCTGCTGGAGCGGGTCGTTCCGTTTATATAGTGCAAAAGGTGCGCGCTGCCACGCAAAATGTGCGAGTTTTTTTCATGCAAAGCGCGCCGCCACACCCAGAGCAAACCGGTCGCCCCATACCCACAGCGCGTGGCCCTGTCGCCGCCGCGCCACTCACGTGTTGATAAATGCGTTGACATTGTTGATTCAAAATGGTAAACTTGAATCAACAATCGAATCAACAACAATCAACACCTCGAACAACATGAAAGGAGAGGCGAATGGCTAAGATAGGAGATAACATCGCAGCAAGACGCAAGGAACTGGGGTTGACTCAGGACCAGCTTGCAGAGAAGATGGGATATAAGACCAGATCCACGATCAGCCGCATCGAGAGCGGCGCCAACGAAGTGCCTGCCGGCAATATCGCGAAGTTTGCGCAGGTGCTTGAAACAACGAAAGATTTGCTCATAGGGAAGAAGGAGGAAGAGAAGATGGAGAGAACATACAATGATGCGATGTTCCGTGAAACTTTTGAGAGGGATTACACATGGCTCAATGGGTTCATGAGAAACGTGAGGAGATTCGGCAGCCGCACGGCCATCATCGATCCGCAGACTGACAGAGAGTGGAACTACAGACAGTTCAACGCAGAGGCCAACAGACTGGCACATGCCCTCAGGCAGGATGGCGTCGGCAAGAACGACGTAGTTATGTCCGTTCTGAGAAACTGCCCTGAATTCTGTTTCGCATACGTAGGCCCGAGAAAGATCGGTGCCATCGACCTTCTGGCGAATTACAAACTTTCATACGGCGAGTTGGCACTGCTCATCGACCACAACGAGCCGAAGGTCATCATCTACTCAGCTGACGTTGCCGACATGGTGGCTGACGCAGTCGAAAAATGCGAGAAGAAGCCGGGCAGATGTGTCATGGCTGACAATATCGAAGGCGTGGAGCTTCCGGAAGGCCACATCACTTATGAAGAATACGTGGCTTCCCAGCCGATCCTTGATCCGAAGAAGGACTTCGTGCCGCACATCTACGACGAGGTAGTGAGAATGTGCACAAGCGGAACTTCTGCTCTCCCAAAGAGTGTGCCGATGAACGACATCAACGAGGTTCTCAGCGCACACGACGCTATCATGCACTATCCTCTGAGCTGCAAAGACATCTGCATGAACATGACACCGCTCTTCCACAGAGGCGGCTCCCATTCCGGCGGCACGTGCCCGAACTTCTACGCAGGCTCTGCGCTGGTACTCATGAGATCCTTCCAGGCGAAGACGACCCTGAGCTACGTGGAGAAATACGGCATCACTTTCCTTACAGGATCCCCAGCGACCCTCGAGATGCTTTCCCGTATCCAGGAGAAATCACACTTTGATACCAGCTCACTCAAAGGTATCGTGACGATGGGTGCTCCGCTGGAGAAGGCAGCGTGCGAGCGTTTCATGGAAGTCCTGACGCCGAACATCTTTAACGGATACGGTACGACGGAGACATTCTGGAACTCCTTCCTCAGACCATACGATCTTCCGGAAGGTGCAGGCGGCGTAGGCGGAAGCTGCACGGACGACGAAGTGAGAGTCGTTCAGGTTTACGAGGACCGCAAAGCAGAGCCGGATGAGGTCATCCCGCAGGACGGTGAGTCAGTGGGCGAAGTCATCATCCACAGCCCTGGCAAGACGACGTATTCATACTATAATAACCAGGAAGAAACAGACAAGAAGTTCTACAAAGGCTGGATGTACACTTCCGACCTGGGCACATGGGACGAGAAAATGTACGTCACCATCACAGGCCGTAAGGACGACATGATCGTATGCTCCGGCGAGAACATCTATCCTGTACAGATCGAAGAAGAACTCAACACCTTCGAGAAGGTGGCAGACTCCATGGTAACGGCCGTACCGGACAAGGTGAGAGGACAGGCGGTAGCCGCTTACGTCATCCCGGCAGACGACAGCCTGACGATCCAGGAACTCGTAGAATTCTGCAAAGAGAGCCCGGTGCTCAGCACATACAAGAGACCGAGATGGTACAAGCTCGTAGACTCCCTGCCTCACACTGCAACAGGTAAGAAGATGCATTACGTGCTGAAACAGCAGGCCGCAGAAGACATGGAAGCAGGACTGCTGAAGAGAAAATAAAAACTGAATAAAACCTTTGACAAAGCAGGCGCGAACGTGTAGAATTTATTCGTATCGCGTCTGCGATGCGTTTTCGTGTGCGCAGAGGGTTTTCCTCGGAGCAAGCACGGCTGAAGTAATTTTAGTTCGCCGAACAGATTCCCCGCGAATCCAGTAGGCAGGGCCGAAAACGATCGAAAGATCTGAGTAGGTAGAAAGGAAGAATGAGATGAGTTCATTTATCGCTAAGCCTGCAGAGGTTGAACGTAAGTGGTATGTGATCGACGCTGAAGGTAAGAACCTGGGCAGACTGTCAACACAGATCGCTATGATCCTCAGAGGCAAGAACAAGCCAATCTACACTCCACACGTAGACACAGGCGACTATGTTATCGTTATCAACGCAGAGAAGGTTGCGGTAACTGGTAAGAAGAGAAAAGAGAAGATCTACAAGAGACACACTGGTTATCCAGGTGGTCTGAGAGAAATGACTATGGAGCAGATGCTTGAGAAGCACCCTACAGAAGTAGTCAGACACGCTGTCAAAGGCATGATGCCGAACGGCAAGCTGGGCAGACAGATGTTCAAGAAGTTAAAGGTTTACGCAGGTCCTGAGCACAACCACGCAGCTCAGAAACCGGAAGTTTTGGATATTTAGGAAGGAGGACTGACAAATGGCTAATACACAGTATTATGGAACAGGTAGACGTAAGTCATCAGTTGCCAGAGTTAGACTCGTTCCTGGTAACGGCAACATCACAGTAAACAAGAAGCCTCTTGATGAGTACCTCTCACAGGAGATCCTCAAGAGAGAAGTTAAGAGACCTTTTGATATCGCAGGTTGCGAAGGCAAGTTCGACGTTATCGCTACAGTTGTTGGCGGTGGCTTCACAGGACAGGCCGGAGCACTCAGACACGGTATCTCAAGAGCTCTGTGCGAAGCTGACAGAGAAGCGTACAGACCTGCACTGAAGGCTGCTGGATTCCTCACTAGAGACAGCAGAATGAAGGAAAGAAAGAAGTACGGACTCAAGAAAGCAAGAAGAGCAAGCCAGTTCTCAAAGAGATAATTTGGCAGGCGAAAACAATTTTCTGCAAACAAAAGAGCGATCATCACGGTCGCTCTTTTATATTGTTCTCTCATTCGATTCTGTTATAATGTATACAATGGGTCAGTCTCGGGCCACGTGAAAGGGGGAGGCCCGAGAAGACACACTTGAAACGGGAAAGGTAAACAGAAATGGCAAGAAGAGACGGCAAACTCGTAGGGAAACTGGATTCTTTGCATATCATCACGCCGCTGCTGTATCCGGCACGGTGCGACAACGAAGCCTACGTTTCCGAGAGGATCGATCTGACGAATATCAATAAGTGGCTGGAGAAGAGGAACGCGAAACTGAGAGAAGAGACGCCGGAAGGAGAGCCTTTCTTCAAGTACACCATATTCCATCTGGTGGTAACGGCCATGATGAAGACCATCAGGCTCAGGCCGAAGATGAACTGGTTCATTGCCAACAAGAGGATCTACGAGAGGAACGAGATCAGTTCTTCCTTCGTGATCAAGAAGCAGTTCTCGGACCATGGCGCTGAGGCGCTGGCGGTGGTAAAGGGCAAAGACGACGACACTGTCGAGACGATCTACGAGAAAATCAAGGCCCAGGTCATGAGCGGAAGAAGCGAGAAGAAGGACAGCTCCACAGAATCCATGGACATCATCTCGAAACTGCCGTTTTTCCTGGTGCGGTTCGTGGTATGGATCTGCAGGATCCTGGACGTCCACGGCAAAGTGCCGCACAGCTTCATCGCAAGCGACCCGTATTACACCTCGGTGGTCCTTTCGAATCTGGGATCCATCAAGCTCAAGAGTGGCTATCACCATCTGACGAACTGGGGCACCAACTCCATCATCGCCATTGTGGGCGAGAAAAAGATGCGCCCGTTTTTCAATGACGACGGGACCTTCGAGATGAAGGACAGCCTGGACCTGGGCATAACGATCGACGAGAGGCTGGCGGACGGATACTACTACTCCAAGACCATAAAGCTTCTCAAATACATGCTGGAGAATCCGGAGTACCTCGAGAAACCTCTGTCAGAAGAAGTGGATATAGATCAATGAAAGAAATCAAAGAACTGATGCAGCTCTACTGGGCTTTTTTTCGCATCGGCGGCCTCACCTTCGGGGGCGGCCTCACCATGCTGCCCATGCTCAAGTACGAGTTGGTGGAACAGAAAAAATGGATAGATGAGGAGACCCTCCTGGAGTGCTACGCCATCGGCCAGTGCACCCCGGGGATCATCGCCGTGAACACCGCCACCTTCGTGGGATACCGAAGGAAAGGCGTGGCCGGCGGCATCTTCTCGACCCTCGGAATGATCACCCCGTCCCTCGTGATCATCACCGTGATCGCTTTGGTCCTGCAGAATTTCATGGACTACAGCGTGGTGCAGCACGGACTCGTGGGCATCCGCGGAGCGGTCTGCGCTCTCATGGTGAACACCGTGATCAATCTGGGCAAGCGAAGCCTGAACAAAGTCGTCACGTGGATCCTTTGCATCGGCATGTTCCTGCTGGCGGTGCTGACGGAAGTGCCGACCATCGTCATGGTGGTCGCGGCTGCGGCAGCGGGCATCATATACAACAAATTCCCGGGAGGTATGCTGCGATGAATATAGTGATCACCCTCTTCTGGGAATTCTTCAAGATCGGACTTTTCGCGGTGGGAGGCGGACCTGCGACGCTGCCGTTTCTCATGGATCTTACCAAGTCTCACGACTGGTTCACCATGACCGAGCTGACGAACATGGTCGCGATAAGTGAGAGCACGCCGGGCCCTCTGGGCCTGAACATGGCCACCTACGCGGGGGTGGAGACCATGGGCATCTGGGGCGGACTCGTGGCTTCTTTGGGGCTGGCGACACCGAGCGTGATCATCATCATACTGATCGCAAAATTCCTCGAGAATTTCAACGAGAACCCCATCGTCAAAAGCGCGATGTTCGGCATCAAACCGGCGGTGTGCGGCATCATCGCGGCGGCAGTCCTGGACCTGTGCTACGTGTCACTTTATATCGACGGCGAGCTCATCATCCCGTCCATCGTGATCGCCGTAGTGGTCTTCGTGGCGCTCCAGATCAAGAAACTGAACAGGATCCATCCGTTCTTCTGGTTTGCAGCGTCGGCAGCCGTAGCTATCGTTTTCAAATTGTAGTGATATGCTGGATAAAGTAAGAGAAACCATAAATAAATACGGACTTTTGGACAGAAACACTCACGTCGTTCTGGGCCTCAGCGGGGGCCCTGATTCCGTGAGCCTTTTTTATGCGCTGAGAGCGCTGGGATACGAGATCCATGCCGTTCACGTGGACCACGGACTGCGGGAGACAGCGGCAAGAGACGCGGCTTTCGTGCAAAAAATGTGCGCGGCCTCCGGCGTGACCTGCAGGGTGGTTTCCGCAGACTGCGCGGGCCTCGCAAAGGACCTGGGGATGACCACGGAAGAGGCCGGAAGGAAGATCCGATACGAGGCGTTCTGCCAGGAAGCGGACGCTGTGAAGGCGGCAGGGCATGCGGTGAAGATCGCCGTGGCCCACAATGCAGACGATCAGGCAGAAACAGTGCTCTTCCGGCTCATGAGGGGAACAGGTCCTGACGGGCTGGCAGGCATGGCGCACAGCCGCTATGAGGGCGGTTATCAGGTGATCCGGCCGCTTCTGGATGTGAGCCGCGCGGAGATCGAAGAGTATTGCAGAGCAAATGGTCTGGAGTACATGACGGACGAGACCAACGAAGTGCCGGCCTATACGAGAAACAGCATCCGGCTGGAACTTCTTCCATTCATGAGAGAAAAATACAACGCCAACATCTCGGAGGCCCTCTGCCGTCTGGCATCCATCGCAGGGGAAGACAAGGACTATCTGCGGCAGCAGACCGAGGCTGCATATGAAGACTGCCTCAGAGAGAAGGTGCTGGACAGAAGCAGCCTTCTGAAACTTCATCCATCCATCAGAAGAAGAGTCCTGATGAAGGCCATCCGTATGGCGGGACTCACAGAAGACGTGTCCTACGAGCGGCTGGAGGCGACAGAAGAAGCGCTGGCGCGAAACAATGAAACGAGAGTGATCCAGCTCCCGAAGGGATTCGAAATTGTCATCGCCTTTGATGAGGTGAGAGTGAAGGCTCCGGAAGATGCAAAGGATGCCCGGGAGCAC
>CAMOWO010000044.1 GCA_946628525.1 uncultured Bacillota bacterium
CGCGGCTCTCTCCGTCGTGGATCCGCTCCAGTGCGCGTATCACACGTTTCGTATTATTGGGATGTATGGTGTCTGCCGCCTCCGGGTCTTTCTCCCTGAGGATATCGTGAACCGCCTGTGGGCCCTCTTCTTCGGCCAGTTCCATGAGATGCTTTCGGTAACTCATGTCCCCCGGATCCTTTGAGAAATCCATGTCGTAGAGAAGAGAATTCAGGTACAGCCCGGTGCCTCCGGAGATCACAGGGATCTTGCCGCGGGAGATCACATCACGGATGGCCTCCTTCGCAAGCCGTTGATAATCTGCTACGCTGAATGGCTCCCTCGGATCGATCATGTCGATCAGATGGTGCGGCACGCGGGAGACTTCCTCGGGGGTGGGCTTCGCACTTCCGATATCCATGTATTTATAAAGCTGCATGGAATCGCAGGAAATGATCTCCCCGCCGAATGCTTCTGCTGCGGAGATGGCGAATTTCGTCTTCCCTACTGCGGTAGGTCCTGCGATAACGATGACTTTGTCCGTCATATCAAACCCTCTTGAACATTTTCTCTATTTCGTACTTCGTCATTCGGATGAATGTCGGCCTGCCGTGAGGACAGGAGAATGGATTGGCGCAGGCTTTGAGCTGGTCCATAAGCGAAGTGATCTCCTCCGGTTCGAGGTGGTCGCCTCCCTTGACGGCGCTCTTGCAGGAGCGCATGATCAGCCTGTCCACGACCATTCTGTTCTTCAGATCCGGCTTCTCGCTAAACTCCTCCAGCATATCCTGAACGAAACTTTCTGCTTCCTCCATGGACATGAAGGCCGGGATCTCCCGGATCAGATAGGTGCCTCCGCCGAAGAATTCCATGGAGTAGCCTGCATTCTCCATCAAAGGCATCCAGTCCGACTCAGTGCTCACGGCTGCTGCCGATGCGCTAATGGTCAGCGGCAGCAGAAGTTGCTGTCTGTACTTCTCCACCGATTCATACTGCTCCATGAACCGCTCATAAAAGATGCGTTCGTGGGCGGCATGCTGATCGATCATGTAGAAGGAATCCCCGTCTTCTGCCAGGATATACGTATCGAATATGGATCCTCTGACAGAGAGACTTGTGAAATCAAAAGGTCCCTTCGTGTTCTCTTCGGAGGCCCTGATCATCGCCTCCGCCTTTTCCTCCATCTCTTTGACGGAGTCTGCCTGGATCCTCATGGTATCCAGTATGGTATCGATCCCCACCTGGGAAGCGCTGTCTCGCTGCACCTTCCAGTCAGGTTTCGGTTCTCTTCTTATGGTGTTACCGGTACTTCCGGATGGCTGGGTCTGCGTCTTAGTGGCTGCAGGCGCATAGGTAAAGGTCTCCTCGCGTATCTCCGGTGTCTCCGGCTTTCGGACGTTTTCTTCTCTTACTTCAGGTACGGAGCTTTTGCTCTCCAGCACCTTCATCACGGATTCTCTGATGAGATCGCTCACTTCGTGATCATCATCGAAGCGGATCTCTTTTTTCGTCGGATGGATGTTCACATCCAGCTTGTGGGGCGGCATGTAGAGGAACAGGAACGCCACCGGAAACCGGCCGCCGAAGAGCCTGTTGTTATACCCGGCTTCGAGAGCATCCGACATAACTTTGCTGGAGACGATCCTGCCGTTGACGCAAAAGATCTCCTTGTTTCTCGACGGCACCGTGGCCGCCGGAGAACTGATGAATCCTTTGAGGATGAAATCGTCTCTCTTTGTATCGATCGGGATGAGATCTTTGCCTGTATCCGCGCCGTATATGCTGATGATGTTGCTGAGGATGTTGCCGTTTCCTCTTGTAGAAAACACGCGTTTTCCGCCGTTGATCAGGGTCATCCTGATGTCGCTGTAAGACAGCGCCGCCTTGGCCAGAAGCTCGGTGATCCTCCTGGCTTCCGCATTGTCCGATCCCAGGAATTTCTTCCTTGCCGGCACGTTATAAAAAAGGTCTCTTACGGTGATGGTGGTGCCTTCCGGGCAGCCCGTCCCCGTGTTTTCGATGATGCTGCTGCCTTCGATGATGATCCGCCGGCCCATCTTGTCTTCGGCCCTTTTTGTGATGAGTTCGACTCTTGCCACTGCGGCGATACTGGCCAGCGCTTCCCCTCGGAATCCGAGAGTCCCGATGCTGTCCAGATCCTTTTCGCTCGTGATCTTGCTGGTGGCATGGCGAAGGAATGCCGTCGGTGCATCCTCAGCCGAGATGCCGCAGCCGTCGTCTGTCACTCTGATATACGATTTGCCGCCGTTTCTGATCTCGACGGTGATGGACGCAGCGCCCGCATCGATGGAGTTCTCCACCAGTTCCTTGATGATGGAAACGGGCCTGTCGATCACTTCGCCGGCCGCGATCTTATCGGCGATGTGTTTTTCGAGGATCCTGATCATAAGTATTCTTTCAATTCCTCCAGTATGGCAAGTGCTTTTGATGGTGTGGTGTTCATGAGGTCCACGTCTCTGAGCTTCGATATGACGGGATTCGGCGCGAAATCGAAGAAGGACATCTGCCGCTCGGTTTCATCGCTCTCAAAGAGATTCTGAGCCTCTGAAGGGGTATCCTGGATGGCAGGCATGCCGCCCTCCTCCAAAATATCCAGTCTCGCCTGTGCGTTGTCGAGAAGTTCTGCCGGTGCGCCGGCGATCTTCGCTACGTGGATGCCGTAACTTCTGCTGGCACTTCCCGGGACGATCTTGTGCAGGAACACCACGTTGCCGTTTTCTTCAGCCACATCCACATTGAGGTTACGGATGCCTTTCACCTTGTCCTCCAGCGCCGTCATCTCGTGGTAATGGGTGGCGAAAAGCGTCCGGATCTTCCGGTCTTCTCTGGCCAGGTATTCAGCCGCCGCCCAGGCGATGGAAAGTCCGTCGTAGGTGCTGGTACCTCGTCCGATCTCGTCGAGGATCACCAGGCTCTTCTGTGTGGCGGTATTCAAAATATAGGACAGTTCGCTCATCTCCACATAGAACGTACTCTGGCCCTGGGCCAGATTGTCCGATGCGCCGATCCTGGTGAAGATCCTGTCCACGACGCCGATCCTTGCCTTCTCGCAAGGAACGAAGCATCCGATCTGCGCCATCAGCGTGATGAGGGCCGTCTGACGCATGTAGGTGGATTTACCGGACATGTTCGGCCCGGTGATGAGGAGCATGCAGCTTTCGTCTCTGTCGATATATGTGTCGTTGCTGACGAAGATCCCATCGGGGATCGTCTGTTCGATGACCGGGTGTCTTCCCTTCTCGATAACGATCTTATCCCCGTCATCGACGGCAGGCTTCACGTAGCCATTCTTCTCGCTGACCTCTGCAAAGGATGCAAGCACGTCCAGTACAGAGATGGCCTTTGCCGTCCGCTGGATCTCCTCCGTATACGTCTGGAGCTTCTGCCGCAGCCTTGTGAAAAGATCGTATTCCAGATCGTTGATCCTTGTCTCGGCGTTAAGGACGAGCCGTTCCATCTCTTTGAGCTCCGGCGTGATGAAACGCTCGGCGTTCGTGAGGGTCTGCTTGCGGATGTAATCTTCCGGAACGAGATCGTAGAAGGACTTCGTCACTTCGAGATAGTAGCCGAAGACTTTGTTGAAGCCCACCTTGAGGTTCTTGATCCCCGTTCTCTCCCGCTCTTTGCCCTCGAGGGATGCGATCCACTCCTGTGCGTCCTTGATGGAATCTTTCAGCTCATCCAGTTCCTCGGAATATCCGGCCTTGATAAGGCCACCTTCCCGGATGATGAATGGAGGGTCCTCCACTATGGCTCTGTCGATGAGATCGTAGACCTGCTCCAGGGCAGATATATTGCTGTCCAGATCACGCAATAACACGGAGGATGCTCCCGCCAGCTCTCCTTTGATATCCGGGAGCACGTAGCAGGAATTCCGAAGGGCGATCATGTCTCTGCCGTTGGCGTTTCCAGTGGAGATTCGCCCCGTCAGTCGTTCGAAATCGTAGATCCTCTTCAGGGCTTCCTTCAGATCGTTTCTCATCAGGACGTTATCGAGAAGTTCCTCCACTGCATCCAGCCGTTCGCAGATGGATGCAGAATCATTGAGAGGCTCTCTCAGCCACTGCTTGAGCTTACGGGAACCCATGGCGGTATGGGTCTTGTCGAGGACGCCCAGCAGGGATCCTCTGACCGTTTTTTCGTAAAGGGTCTCCGTCAGTTCCAGATTCCGGATCGTATTTTTATCCAGGGACATGTGCTGCCCCAGGGTGTACACTTCCAATGATGAAATGTGGTCGACACTCCGCTTCTGGGTGTCGATGATATATAGAAGCAGGCTGCCCAGAGCGATCTCCTCGCAGGTGCCCTCTTCGATGCCGAGGCCCTGCAGCGCCGCCACCTTGAACTGGTTCTTGATGGTCTGTCTTATGGCCTCCGGCCTGTAGTAACTGTCATCGATGATGTCAAAGAAGGACCCCGTAAGATCGTGCAGTTCTTCTTTGCCCAGAAGTTCGTCGCTCTGCTGGTCCATCAGCACCTCACTGGCGCCGATCCTCACCAGCTCGTTGATGAGATCGTCCCGCTGGCGTTCTCCGGCGATCAGGGTGGCACAGATCTCTCCTGTGGAGATATCGCAGTATGCGAGGCCGATACGCCCATCCTTTGCATAGACGGAAGCCAGGTAGTTGTTCTCCTTCTCTTTGAGGACGCTGCTGGAGAGCACGGTGCCGGGGGTGACGATCTGCACCACATCGCGCTTCACAAGACCCTTTGCTTTCGCCGGATCTTCCACCTGCTCGCAGATGGCGACTTTGTATCCCTTCTCGATGAGCCTTGCCACGTAGGTGTCCGATGAGTGGAACGGTACGCCGCACATCGGTGCCCGTTCTTCGAGCCCGCACTGCTTGCCCGTCAGGGTCAGCTCCAGTTCCTTCGAACAGAGGATGGCATCGTCGAAGAACATCTCATAGAAATCTCCCAATCGAAAGAAAAGGATACAGTCCTTGTACTGCTCCTTTGTCTCCATATATTGCTGCATCATCGGTGAGAGTTTTGATTTGCTCATGTTTATTTCTCCAGTTCGTCGTGTGATGCAGCCACCACTGCATCCACATCAGGATCTGTTTCAGATGCGTTCTTCGTCAAATACAAAAGGTACTCGATGTTTCCCTTCGTGCCGGTCACAGGCGAATACGTGAGTCCTTCCGGGTAGAGACCAGAATCCTTTGCGTAGGAAATGACGTTGCGGATCACTTCCCGGTGCACGGCAGGGTCTCTGACGATGCCCTTCTTGCCCACCTGGTTTCGTCCTGCTTCGAACTGCGGCTTCACGAGGCACACCAGCCTTCCCTCCTCGGAGAGAAGCTGCGTAGCCACCGGGAACACGAGTTTGAGGGATATGAAGGAGACGTCGATGCTGATGAAGTCCACGTCTCTTCCGATGGTGTCCACGTCAAGATAACGAACGTTGCACTTCTCCATGTTCACCACACGTTCGTCGTTTCTAAGTTTCCAGTCCAGCTGGCCGTATCCCACATCGATGCAGAACACCTGGCGGGCGCCCTTCGTGAGCATGCAGTCGGTGAAGCCGCCTGTGGATGCTCCGATGTCCACGCACTTTGCGCCATCCAGCGAGAAGCCGAATTCTTCGATGGCTTTCTCAAGTTTGAGGCCGCCTCGGCTCACATAGGGACACAGGTCCTCCTTGATGGTGATCACGGCATCTTCGCTTACGGAAGTACCCGGTTTATCGGTGAGCATGCCGTCCACGTAGATGAGTCCGGCCATGATGGATGCGCGGGCTTTTTCCCTGGAGGGAAACATATTCTTTTCTGTCAGTATGACATCGAGTCGTTTTTTCAAAGTTCTCCTTTGATCCTTTCTGCGATGGACTCTTCGTCGAGTCCGTATCTCTTCCTGAGCTGGCTCACGCTACCGTGTTCGATGAACTTGTCCGGCCAGCCTATATTGATGATCCTGATGTCTTCGTTCTTCAGGATACTGTTTATGTGTTCTCCCATTCCGCCGGAAAGAACGTTGTCCTCCAGCGTGATCAGAAGGTCGTAATCTGATGCAGCCCGGCGGAGCATCCCTTCGTCGAGAGGCTTCAGGCATCTGGCGTTGATGACGCCGGCGTCTATGTCCTGCTCTTTGAGGATCTCCGATGCGGCAAGGGCGGTCTCCACCATGGAGCCTGCGGCCCAGATGACGCAGTCCTTGCCCTCCGTCAGGACTTCCGAGGTGAGATCGTCAAAAGGTTCATCGTTGATCTCTGCCGCCTGCCCTCTCGGGTAGCGGATGGCGCACGGTCCTTCTGCCTTCTCCGCGTATTCCAGCATCCTGCAAAGTTCCTGCCCGTCCTTCGGCGCGAGAATGGTCATCCCAGGCATGGACGAAAGGTAGCTGATGTCGAAGATGCCCTGGTGCGTCTCCCCGTCGGCGCCCACCACACCGGCTCTGTCGATGCAAAGAACTACCGGCAGTTTCTGAAGCGCGATGTCCTCGATGATCTGGTCGTAGGCGCGCTGAAGGAATGTGGAGTAGATGGCCACGAACGGC
>CAMOWO010000045.1 GCA_946628525.1 uncultured Bacillota bacterium
GGGGAGCCTGCGAAGTTCCTCAAAGCGAAGCCTGTCCGGGATGATGCGGCCTGCATCCGCTGCGACCAGTGCGCCCTTGTTTGTCCGATGGGGAGCATCTCAAAGGCGGACACGTCACAGGTGCCGGGGATCTGCATCAAGTGCCAGGCCTGCATCAAAGTATGCCCAAAGGGTGCGCGGCGCTTCACCGATGAGGACTTTCTCTCTCACAGAGACATGCTCATCGAGAACTTCACGAGACCTGCGAAGAATGAATTCTATATCTAAAAAATCCGGCCTGGCGAAAAGCCAGACCGGTTTTTTGTCTTCTTAATATTCTATGGAAGCTTGTAGCGTCCTCTGTACCACTTGTAGTTGTTGACGAATTCTTCGTCTCTGTCTCTTACCAGCGTATCCAGATATTCGTGAGCCTCGATGGACTGCCTGCTTCTCATCTGGATGATGTAGATGGCCAGGTTAGAGCAGTGGTCGGAGATGCGCTCGAGGTTCGTGATGATCTCTGTGAGATCAAAACCGGAATCGATATCGCATTCTCCGGACTTGAGTCTCTCAAGATGCCTGTCCTTGATGAGGACGGTCAGTTCGTCGATGACTTCCTCCAGAGGTTCGACGTTCTCTGCAGCGTCCTGATCTTCGTGTGCAAAGGCGATGACGGTGTTCGTCATGATATCGTGGACAGCGCTTATGATGACGCGCAGATCACTGCGGGCTGCCTCCGAGAAGGTGATCTTCTTCTCGTGCATTTCTTTGCAGGATTCGGCGATGTTGAGGGCGTGATCGGAGATCCTCTCCAGATCGTCCACGGACTGCAGATGGAGGGACAACGCCTTACTGTCTGCAGAAGCCATGTTCTTCCGGCCCAGTTTGATCAGGTACTTGCCGATCTCATCCTGGTACCTGTCCAGTTCCTGTTCGATGGCCTCTACCTGCAGATAAATGTTCTCGTCATAGTGGGAGATCAGCTTCGTGGAGATATCCGTTATGCTTAACGCTTTTTCTGCCATCTCATCGATGAGGCCCTTTGTCTGTACAAGGGCGAAGGTAGGGGATGAGAGGAAGTTCTCGTCCATGACGGCGAATCTTCTGTCCAGTTCGTTCTCTGCCTCTGAATCCGGCAGGATCTTGATCATAAGAGCCCCGAGATACTTCGTGAACGGGAAGAGGACGAATACGACGAATATATTGAACAGCGTATGGATCACGGCGATGCCGACGATCCCTGCAGCTCCTTTCATGAACTCGAATCCGACGATCAGGTGGATGCTGTAGAACAGTATGAAAAAGACGATGGCGCCGATGATATTCGCGAATAAGTAGGAGAAGGCCGCTCGTTTACCGTTCTGCTCCTGGCCGATACTGGCGATGAGAGGAGCGATGCTGGCGCCCACATTTTGCCCGACGACCATTGGGACTACGACGGCGTATCCCACTGGTGTGCTGAGGGATATGGCCTGAAGGATACCGACGGAGGCCGATGAACTCTGGACCAGGGCGGTGAGGGCGACTCCCACGAAGAATGCAAGGAACGGATTGCTCAGGACCTGCATGACGTGATAGAACTGCTCGCTTTCGCCGAGAGGTGACATGGCGTCTCCCATCGTAGATATGCCTGCCATGAGAACGGCGAATCCCACGAGGATCCTTCCGATATTCGATTGCTTCGTACTCTTGTTGCGGATAATGAAGATCACACCGATGAGTGCGAGAACTGGTGAGAATGATGACGGCTTGAGCAGCTGGAGAAAGAAGTTCTCGCTGCTGATGCCTGTAAGTGACAGGAGCCATGCGGTGACCGTGGTTCCTACTTTGGCACCAAGTATGACATTGATGGCCTGATCGAGACTCATGATCTCAGAGTTGACGAGGCCGATGACCATGACCGTGGGGGCCGAAGATGATTGGATGGCGGCGGGCACACCGACACCAAGAAGCAGAGCCTTGAACTTATTCGACATGATCGCCTGGAGGATCGCTTCGAATTTACCTCCGGCCAGTCTTTCGAGGCTGCTGCTCATGACTTTCATTCCGTATAGGAAGAAAGCCAGCCCTCCCGCGAGGGTGAGTACATTAAAAAAACTCATAATTAAATATCCCTTAAATCAGTAAAACTAGTTGCAAAATGTCTGCTATGATTTACAGACGAACCTAACCCAATATTATGAAATCACACTGAAATGTCCATGTCAAGGGAATGTTGATGCATAATTATGGATGAATAAACAGTTGCTGCAGCAAAAAAGAGAGGAAGTCTCCCGTTACGGAGACTTCTTCTCTTTCGCATTTAGTCACTATGTTGAATAGAATATCAGTATTTCATTGCTTCTTCTTCGCCCGTCATGACTCTGAGAGCGCCCTCAGCCAGTGCCTGCAGTTCGTCCTCGCCAGGATAAACTGTGATCGGGCAGATCCATTCGCATCTTTCTTTGACGCCGTTTACCACGAGTTCGTCATATGCGATGCCGCCTGTGAGGATGATCTGATCAACCTTGCCGTAAAGTGCAGTTGCAGCGCTTCCGATGTCCTTTGAGAGCTGGAATACGAATGCGTCCATAACGAGCTTCGCTTCCTCATCGCCGGCTTCGATCCTCTTGTCGACTTCGATCATATTGTTCGTTCCGAGGTAGCTTGCGATGCCGCCTTTGCCTACCAGCATCTTACGGATCTCTGCTTCCGTGTACTTGCCTGAGAAGCACAGGTCTACGAGTCTTCCGACAGGAAGGGCACCTGTTCTTTCAGGTGAGAAGCATCCGTCACCATCGAGAGCATCAGGAACTTCTATCATCTTGCCCTTCTCGTGAGCTGCAACGGAAACGCCGCCGCCCAGGTGGCAGATGATCAGGTTCAGTTCATTGTAAGCCTTGCCGATGGACTTGGCATATCTCTTGGCAACAGCCTTCTGGTTCAGCGCGTGGACGATGCATCTTCTGTCCATGCCCTTGAGACCGGAAAGTCTTGCGATCGGCATGAGCTCGTCGACGACGACAGGGTCAACGATGAATGATCTTGCACCGATCTTGTCTGCGATCTCTCTTGCCAGGACGCCGCCCAGGTTTGACGCGTGCTGTCCCGTTCTGCCTACCAGCAGGTCGTTGTAAACTTCGTCCGTAACTTCATAAGTACCGCCGTGGATCGGCTTGAGGAATCCGCCTCTTCCTACACAGACATCCAGACTGTTGATATCGATGTCATTCTCCTTGAGAGCCTCGACGATGATGTCTCTTCTGAAATCCTTCTGGTCAGGAATAGTAGCGTATTCACTCAGTTCTTCTACACTGTGTCTGAGCGTCTTGTCAAAAACTTTCTCATCGTTCTCATACACCGCGATCTTCGTTGATGTTGAGCCCGGGTTGATGATCAAACTTCTGATAACATCCATAATTAAAGTATCTCCTCCGCCGGATCACTGATCCGTTCATTATAAAACATAATAATTTACCACATACAATTTAGCATATACCTCATTTAAATGTAACCCAAAAAGTCTAACGTTACTGGAGGTTCGTGAAGGGTGCGCGGCAAATACGGACGCGCCCTCCCAAAAGGTGCGCAAGTCTACCGAATATCGGCGTAAAACGGGATGCGGCAGGGGCCGTCCGCAGAAAGACGCTCCGCGGATCCTTTGTGATATCCTGCGATTTGCGAAGTTCAGGGCAATATTTTGGACTCAAAATGTGGATAATTGGTATTGTAGAGAGAAATGATCAATGTTCACACGCGATGAAAGGAGATAGAAATGAGAAGATATCATATCAGACAGTACAGCCCGATCTGGTGGGCAAGGGCAGCCATGATGGCAGGATTCGTCATAGCATTCGTAGGACTGATGAACAGCTGGGAGATGGGCTTGATATGACCGCTTTCTTGATTTAACATACTAAAAATGATGTTGACAAAAAAAGTAAGTGAAAGTATAATCATATCCAGATAATTTAATAAGATAAAGGCTGTGAAGGGAAAGAGTAACCTCAAGGAGACTGTACAGAGAGCTGCCGGCTGGTGAGAGGCGCGTAGTTACTTCTGGCGAATACATCCCGGAGCCGCACACTGAACCCCCTGCGGGGGCAAGTAGGATGTGACGGGTGTGCCCGTTAAAGCACAAGGGTATAATCACGATTGGTGACGTACTCTGCGAGGCTGTCGTTGCGAGACGATGGTGAACTGAGGTGGTACCGCGGTCAAGTATATTGTCCGCCCTCTGTTAGAGGGCGGTTTTCTTTTTGCCCTCCGGAACAAATCACATAACGGGAGGAACAACAGTTATGAGCACAAAGATTTTATGCGTCGTGATGCTTGTCATATTCTTTATCTCTATGATAATGATCGGCATCTTCACGAGAAAAAGAGCCCGCAGCGTAGAAGGGTTCGTACTTGGAAACAGGTCCGTGGGACCGTGGATCACGGCATTCGCCTTCGGAACATCATACTTTTCGGCGGTGGTGTTCGTAGGATACGCCGGACAGTTCGGATGGAACTTCGGTCTGTCAGCGACATGGGCAGGCCTGGGAAACGCCTTCATCGGATCGCTCCTTGCATGGAACATCCTCGGCAGACGCACAAGGATCATGACACAGCATCTCGATGCGAAGACGATGCCTGATTTCTTCGGAAAGAGATTCGGCTCAACGAACATGAAGATCATCGCATCGATCATCGTGTTCATCTTCCTGATCCCATATACATCATCACTGTACAACGGTCTTTCGAGCCTCTTTGGCCTCGTGTTCGATATCCCGTACTGGATGGTCATCGCCATCATGGCAGTGCTCACCGGATTCTATGTCATATTCGGTGGCTACATGGCTACGGCTTACAACGACTTCATCCAGGGACTGATCATGCTGGTGGGTATCGCGGCCGTCATCGGTGCCGTGCTCCACGATAACGGAGGTCTTGTGGCAGCAACGCAGCAGCTTTCGGAAGTCCCGGCAGAAGGATGGTCCGGTGGCGCATTCTCGTCATTTTTCGGACCGGATCCTCTGGCCCTCATATTCGTCGTGATACTGACATCCCTCGGAACTTGGGGACTGCCGCAGATGGTAGGTAAGTTCTACGCCATCAAAAGCGAGACGGATATCCACAAAGGTACCGTTATCTCCACACTTTTTGCTATCATCATCGCAGGAGGATGTTACTTCCTGGGCGGATTCGGAAGACTCTATGCAGACAAGGTCCCTTATCAGCCGGACGGAGTGACGCCGTTCTTCGATCAAATCGTGCCGACCATGCTTTCCACGCTTCCGATGGTGGTCATCGCCATCGTGATCGTGCTGGTACTGTCGGCATCCATGTCAACGCTGTCATCGCTCGTACTCACATCCAGTTCGACCCTGACACTTGACGTGATCAAACCGCTGATCAGAACATCGAAGTTCCCGGAGAAGACACAGCTCACATGCATGAGACTGCTGATCCTGTTCTTCATACTCGTATCCGCCGTCATCGCCGTCGTCAAAGATGCGCATCCTGAGATCACGTTCATCGCGCAGATGATGGGTATTTCCTGGGGAGCTCTGGCAGGATCCTTCCTGGCACCGTTCATGTACGGCCTGTACTCAAAGAAGATCACGAAGGTGGCATGCTACGTCTGCTTCATCTGGGGTTGCGGTCTCATGATCCTGCAGATGGCCATCTCCCTCGGCGGCATCGACATCAGCACATGGCCTGCAATACCGGCATACCTCTTCGCTTCATCCATTAGATCCGGCGTGCTGGCAATGGTGGGCGGCCTTATCATCGTTCCTGTCGTGAGCATCTTCACATCGAAGCAGGAGGCTGAGGAAGTGGAAGAAATGTTCTCATGCTACGAAGAAAAGGTATCCGTAGCGAAGAAAGAAGCACTTGACTAGAAAGGAAAAGACATGAAAAAGATTTTGCGCCTTCAGAGCGCCATGCTAAAAGAAATCGATAAGTACGAAAAACTCGTCACCGAGCGGTCCCATTTCATCGACTGGGAGCGCGTCCACATGGTAAGCTGCGCCACCATCGGCTACGATATGGCACTGGAGAGGGGAGTGGACCCGATCCTGGCGGCTGCCGCATGCACCTGCCACGACTACGGTCGCATCATCACCGGCAAACAGACGGGGCATGCAGAAGCAGGGTACGAGCCGGTCAAGGTCTTCCTCAAAGGCACCGGGCTCTTCACGGACGAGGAGGTGGAGACCATCGCCACCGCCGTTCGCAATCACAGCAAGAAAGGCGAGATCGGCACGCCGATCGAAGAGATCGTAAAGGATGCGGACGTCCTGGATTTCTATCGATACGGATATGAATTTGCCAGATCCACACAGAAGGTCAGACTGGAAAAACTGCTGGGTCATCCCGTAGAGACAGGGGTCGCAGATCCCGACAGGCTCCATAAATAAAGACGATAATGGGAGTGTCGCATCAGGCATAATGAAACTGATGCGATGCTCCCTTTTCAGTTTTC
>CAMOWO010000046.1 GCA_946628525.1 uncultured Bacillota bacterium
GCCCCAGTAGAATCTGTCGTAGTCCACGCTGGTGGCGTCATCGTGGCACTTGACGCAGCTTCTCACCACGTCCATCACCTCCGGGATGATCCTGTTGGTGAGTTCCGTGGACCACTGGCTGAGGGTCGCGTCCTCAAAGGATGCAAGCACGAGGTCCGGCATGACGTCGTCTCTTCTGAAGATGTCCAGCTTCTCCGGACAGTTCTTGAAGGCCTGCAGGTTCTCCCAGACCGTCTGCGGCGATCTGCCGAAATACTTCTCACGCTCTTCTTCCGTATACTCATCGAACACATCCAGCTCGGATCTGTAGACTCTGTCCTTCTCGAGGTAGAAGTCCTCTTCGCCGTATCCCTTCGAGATGGACTTCTCCAGTTCCTCCGGCGTCTTGCCGGCTTCCAGCACAGCTTTGATGCCGTCCAGCATCGCCATGTATGAAGCTGCCAGAACAAGGTACGTATTCGACTTCGGGTTCGGCGCTCTCAGTTCGAACCTCGTCGCCATCTCGTTGCCGAACTCTCTGACGAGTCCCACCAGCACCGTCCTGTTTCTCGACGGCAGCTTGGCGGAGTGCCCCAAAGAGGTCACGGTACATACCGGCGCCTCGTATCCCGGTTTGAGACGGTTCAGGCTGTCGATGTTCGAGCTGACGAACGGATTGATCACATCGTAGTTCTTCAGCAGTCCCATGAGGCCGCCGAATCCCACAGGGCTCATGTACTGCGTCTCCGGATCGGACGGACTGAAAAGGTTCACCATCTTGCCGTTTCGAAGTCTCGCGGCGACGCCCATATGAGTATGTTCGCCGTTTCCTGCAACGCCTTCCATCGGCTTTGCCATGAAGGTGACTTCCAGGCCGTAGGTCCTGAATATATCTCTGACGACGTACTTGATCTGATTCTCGTTGTCTGCAGCCTGGACTGCCGTGGAGTACTTCCAGTCGATCTCAAGCTGTTCCATGACGTGGTCGTAGGTTCCTGAGTTGCCCAGCTGCGCCTTGACGCCGCCGACTTCTTTGTGACCCATCTCCATCTCGAAGCCGTATTTCTGCAGCACCAGCATCGTCTCTTCCAGGGCGGTTCTGACAGGGCCTGTCGTCCTCTTCCAGTACTGTTCCTTCAGCATCTGCGCCGTGGAAAGCTGCTCTCTGTCCGCGTCGTCATCCGGTGTCTTCACCCAGAACTCCAGCTCCGTCGCCGCCGTGATCACGATCTCCTCGATGTCATCTGCACTGCTGATCTTCGGATCCATGTGCTCGAAGACGTACGGATGCTTCCGGAGAAGTTCCAGAAGGTCTGTCTTAAAGTTGTCTATGGCATCTCTTAAGATGACTCTCGAACCCACTCTCGTGGAGTCGTTGTGCACCAGCGATGACGGGATCCTCAGGGTGCCCACCGGCAGTCCCGTCATAGGATCCGGATAGTTGAAATTGTGGTCCACGAACCAGTTCACCGAAAGATCCGGGATGATATCCACTTTGGCATTCGACAGGTTGGCGATCTTCGGCAGGACAACGGATGATCCGTCCGTCTGTACGCCGTGAGTCAGGAACTTGTCGATATCCTTGAGGAATTCCTCCACCGGGATCTTCTCGTCAGTATCGTGGCCGCCTACATCGATACCCACCACTGAAACAAACTTGATCTCAGGATGAGCCGTTAAAATCGCACTGATATCTTCCGGCCTGTGCTTATTTGCCGGTACGGTGAACAACATTTTGTTCAGGTCGTATGATAACATGTGCCCTCCTTCCGTGATAGCAATCATTCATTGAAATAGCAAACGCCGAAGCGCCGCATCTTACTGCAGCGTACTCCGGCGTCAAAGGTCTGTTGTCTCACCGGAGCTATCTGAGCATGTTCAGATATTTCTCCAGTTCATCCATATAATCTCCGTACTTGCCCCATTTGCCGTCCTTGATAGCCTCCTGTGCTTTGTCGTAGGCGTCCTGGGCTTTCTCTATGATCTCGCCCTGAGACAGCTGCTCATCCGACTTCTTCTTGCCGTCATCTGCAGCCTGCTGGTTCGCGGTATTTCTCGCGCTGCCTTCTCCGAACATTTCGTTGAGGGCGTCAGCCAGCGTAGCCTCATATGCGATCTCATCTCCGAAAACGACGATTACTCTCTTGACTTCCGGAATACTGGAGTTTGTCGCTTCCAGATATACCGGCTCCACATAGAGGATGGAATCCTCTATAGGAATAACGAACATATTACCTCTGCTGTAGGTGGATCCTGCAGAACTCCAGAGGGAGAATTCCTTAGAGATCTCCGTGTTCTGGTCGATCTGGGCCTCTACCTGCATCGGTCCGTATACGGTCTTGCTCTTCGGCATCTGGTAGAGTACCAGGTTGCCGTACTGGTCACCGTCGTTCCTGGCCACCAGCAGACCCATCAGGTTCTTCTTGTCCTTCGGTGTGAACGGAATGGAGTTTACGAACTCTGCCTGCTTCTCACCAGGAAGCTTCATGATGTAGTAGTTCGGCTCCATCGGCTGCTCCTGCGTGCCGTAGATCTCACTGGAGATTTCCCAAAGGTCCTCATTCTGATAGAACACTTTGACGTCTTCCATGTGGTATCTCTGATATACCTGGGCCTGTATGTTCAGAAGCGTTGCCGGATACCTGAGGTGAGCCTGTATGCTCTCCGGCATCTGCTCGATATCCTTGAACAGTTTCGGATAGATGTTCTTGAATGTCTGAGCGATCGGATCGTTCTTATCGACGATGTAGTAATTCGTATCGCCGTTGTAGGCGTCGATGACTACTTTGACGGAGTTTCTGATGTAGTCTGCCGTCGACTCATTGGAGTATGGCTCTGAATACGGGTACTTGCTGGAGTACGTGTACGCATCCAGGATCCAGTAGAGCTTCCCGTCGGCCGTGATCATATAAGGATCCGAATCGTAGTCCAGGTAAGGCATGATCTCCCGGACTCTGTTCTTGATGTTCCGGTTGATCACGATCTTCGACTTGCTCTTGACGTTGCCCGAAACGAGGAGCTTCATGGATCTCTCTCTTACGGAGAACATGAATCTGCTGATCGGGTTCATCTTGATGCCGGCGTTTCCTTCGTACTGAGCGTACTTATTATTATTGCCGTCAGGATAGTCGAATTCATCCTCTGATGTGTTGACCAGGATATAATTGTTGGTCATTTCTCCGAAGTAGATCTCCGGTCTTGTGATATTGATCTCTTCCACGCTGGATGCCGGTGGGATGTTCTTCACCAGCATATCCGGCTGGCCGCTGGCCGTGATCTGGTCTACTCTGGAGAGGGTCACGCCGTATCCGTGGGTGTACTTCAGATGCTTGTTCAGCCACGTGTTACTGATCTTCTCCTCATCGATCTCTCTCGGTGAGAGGAATGTCTGGGTGTACTCCCCGTTGACCATGTATCTGTCGACATCTACGTCATTGAAGTCGTAGTACTGTCTGATGGACTGGGTCTGATTGTAGAACTTCTGAGCCGGATTGTAGTCGTTGATCCTGATGTTGGAGATGGTATCGGCATTGTTGGCGATATCATCGCTGTTGAGATCCTCGCTTGCGGTGAAGCTCTTCTCATCCACATCGTTCAGTCCGTACGCATACTGCGTATATTCTATATTTCTTTCGAGATATTTGCTTTCTTTGTTGATCTCATCCGGGGTAACGATGAGGTTCTGCACCAGCATCTGCGCGCCGATACCAAGAGCGCCCACGAGTATCATGACGATCGGCACGACAACAGCCGGCTTGATCTTTTTGCGTGTGATGCCGATGGCGAATCCCACGGCTCCCAGCACGCTGAGGCCCATGATGATCCTGTACACCCAAAGGGTGACGTTCACGTCCGTGAAGCCTGCGCCGTATACTGCGCCGGTGCTTCCAAAGAGGAGTTCGTACTGCTTCAGGAAGAAGTGTACGCCCACCATCAGGAAGAACAGCATGCCCACGATGATCAGCTGCTTCTCAGCTATGGTAACGAGGGTGTGGAGGTTCCTGGAGTTGAACTCGATCTCAGGCTTCTTCGGCTTCGGTTTTCTGATGTTGTCAAACGGGCTCTTGCCTTCGCCGCCGAGAGGGCCTTTGCCCTGCCCCATATTGCGGAAGGTATCGAACATATCGCCGAAGGCGCCGAACGGGCTTCCCTGCTCCTGACTTTCGCTCTCTTCCGATGCGCTGTCATAGCTTTGGGCCGGCTCCGGTTCTTCTTCTTCCTCTTCGTATCCAAAGAATGCCGGCGTCCTGACTGCAAGGAGTATCATGTAGTAGACGACGGTGAGCACCAGGAACGCGATGAGCAGTGCGAGGACGATCTCGTTGCACTTCTCGATGAATCCCAGTTTGAAGACATAGAAAGATATGTCCATGTTATAGAGGGGATCTTTGATCCCGAACTTCGTGCTGTTGACGAACTGCAGCCCTTCGAACCACAGTCTCGTGACGCATACATATGTAGCCAACACGCCAAAGATTCCTGCCAGGCCCCACGATATGAGATTGAGGCGTCCGTGGTTCACATCGTCATCCGACTCGATTTTTTTGATGTAGCCATGTTTCAGGAACTTGAGGTATATGTAGGCCAGGAATGTGATGACCACAAACACCGGCACGCCGATCTTTATCTGTGTGAAGAGTTTCGTGAAGAATACCGAGACGTAACTCAGTTCTTTGAACCACAGATAATCTGTAAGAAATCCGATGAGGCTCATGAAAAGAACGATCAGCACTGCGATGATCACAATGAAGATCTTGAGCCCTTTTCCCTTCCCAGGGTTCTTCTTTTTCGTCGTATTTTCCAAAGCTATCACTCCCAATAAACAAGCACGGTCATTCCGCGATCAGCGGGGATCAGATGTCGTATCCTCGCTCGACCATCATATTGAACTGACTTTCAGGGAACATCTTGATGACTCTTTCCTTCGTCTCATCGCCGATCTGCTCCCTTATCCATACATAGTAGTAACTTCCTGAGACTCTGATCTCGCCGATGTCCAGTCTTTTGAATGGATCGGGATTCGAGTTCTTCTTCTCCGAAAGCGTATTCTTGGTTGACTGCTGCGAGATCATCGAAAGAACGCTCTCATCTCCGTCTTTGAGGAGTGCGTACTTCTGTGATTCGTAGGCCATTACCTGCCCAATAACCTCTTCATCGTAGTAGACTGATTCGTTCTCCTCAGTCCTGCCCCACTCAAATTCGGTTATGGGCATTGATAGGACCAGGTCCGAAATGTCAGCGACCTGCTCCTCGTCATAAACGAGTTCCGGATCGTATGCTACCGTCTCGATGAGACCTTTGTAGTTCTGATCCGCCTTCTCTGTCACGACTTCCTGATAGTCATCTCTGGGTGCCTCTCTTCTGTCTGCGGCCAGCACCTGGTATTCCTGCTCCTCTTCGCCTGTGATGAGGTGGATCACCTTGTTGAGCTGGTTGTCAACGATCTCTGCCACCCTGCTCTGTGGTGCTACGTAGTGGACACCGATGCCGACGATCTCTGCTGCCAGTACGAGGCAGAGCAGAACGAGCAGTATGATCAGGATCGTTCTTCCCTTGCCGCCCTTGACCTCTTCTTCTGCTTCCTCTGCAACATCTGCTGCTGCAGCCTTCACTGATTTTGCAGACTTCTTCGCCTTCTTGGCTTCTCTTGCTGCTTCCTTTGCAGCCTTTTTGGCTTCTTTATCTGCAGCTTTCTTTTCTTTTCTGGAAAGTGCGACGGCACCTGCCGCTGCGGCGCCTGCGGCTCCTGCTGCGACGGCTTTCGCATCGCCTGCCTCAGCTTCTTCGCTTACGTTATTGAATGCGGATTCTTCTTCCTGCTGACGGATGAGGGCTTCGGCTTCTTCTTTGCCGTAGTCGTCAAAGTCATTGGAAGGAAGATCTGCGAATGTCTCCGGCATCTGGCCTACGACGATGGTGCTGTCGGTCTTGTCGCTTCCTGCCGGGAATTCCTCATCGAATCTTCTCGTTCCGCTGAGGTCATCGGCAGGACTCTCTGACTTGTCCAGTCTGTCTCCGAAGACCATAGTCGGCTCTTCGACTTCTGTATATACAGGTTCCTCTGCCTGTGGCAGATCCTGCGGTTCTTCTGTTACTTCTTCCGGAATGAATCCCGCTTCAGCAGCTGGCTCCTCTGCCGGCACTTCCTCCGGGATGAAGGCGTCCGTGGCCGCTTCTTCAGCAGCTTCTTCCGGGACGATCTCTTCGGAAACGACTTCTTCAGGAACGACCTCTTCCGGAACGACCTCTTCGGAAACGACTTCTTCAGGAACGACCTCTTCCGGGAGGAACGGATCTGCTTCCGTCATCTCCTGCGGAACGTCTTCCTTCGTGAGAGGCACTTCCATCGTCTGCGTTTCATCCAGATCTGCGGCCGCT
>CAMOWO010000047.1 GCA_946628525.1 uncultured Bacillota bacterium
ATCACCGTCGCCGATTTCATCTTGAAAGAGAAGGTCTCCGGCAAAGTGATCCTCCTGAGCGTCCTGATGTTTCTTGCAGGTGTTGCAGGGGCCATGCAGGCGCCAACGAACACGGCTCTTTCCTATGTGACATGCAAGGTGGAAGCAAGTTTCATCTCTTTTCTGGGAGGATTTCTCGTGCTTCTCATTGCCACGATGATAAAAGAACGCGGGCACTTCGGCAGCCTGCGGGGCAAAGAGATCAGACCGTGGATGGTGATCGGCGGAGCATACGGAGCATTCGTCGTGTTCTGCAATACCGTCGCCACCCCATACATCGGCGTCGCGCTGGTGATGGCTTCGGCCATGTTCGGCCAGCTGGTGAGCGCCATGGCCATCGACAGCCACGGACTTTTGCAGGCACCGGTGATCAAGACGAACAAAGAGCGGGTGCTGGGCATCGCCATCATCGCGGCAGGTGTGATCCTCGTCACGATCGCCCGCATACAATAAAAGGAGCATCTCATGGAATCCAAAACATTCACAACTTCAAAGGGCGTGAACATTCGCTATTACCATGACGGCAGCCGCGGACCGAAACTTGTCATGATCCATGGCCAGGGGACATCCTCGGAATCCTTCGGGGGCGTCGCACCGATCCTCTCTCGGGGCATGCAGGTGTATCTCATCGACTGCCCGGGACACGGCGGCAGCACCAAAGATCCTGACATCTATACGTTGGCTGGATGCGGCGATGCGATCCTGGAGCTCATCATGAAGGAGATCGGAGGTCCCATCGCGCTTCTGGGTCATTCCTCAGGAGGCCTGATCGCGGCCTACATCGCATCGAAGTCGGTTCTGTGCGCGCGCCTGATCTTGGAAGATCCGCCATTCTTCTCCTGCGTAGGGGAGCGGCGCAAAGGATTCTTCAATTACGTGGACCTTTCGACGGTGTGCCACGACTATCTGAACGGGGGCAAAGAGGAAGAAGAGGATTTCGTTCTCTACTACTTCGATCACCAGTACGCTTGGAACCTGTTCCCGGACAAGACGAGGGAGAAGACGAAGCGCAAGCTCACGGCCAGCGCCCGCAAGTACAGGGCGAAGCATCCGTACGAAGATCTGCAGGTCATGTTCTGGCCAAGTGAGGCCTTCATCGGCATGAACGATTACGATCCTCGTTTCGGGGAAGCCTTCTACACGGATTCTTTCCACGAAGGCGTGGACTACGAAGAGATCCTGCGAAACATCAAGTGCCGGACGCTGTTCATGAAAGCGAAGATCGAGCAGGGTGAGGACGGCATCATCCAGGGGGCTCTGGCTGAGGAAGATCTGGACCGTGTGGCCGCCTGCGTGCCGCGCTTCGAACTGCAGCGCTTCAACTGCGGACACGGCATCCACATCGACAGGAACGGCGATTTCAACAGAGCGCTGAAGAAGTTCATCATGAAATAAAAGTTTGTGACACATCCCGGAAGAGAAGAACTCTTCCGGGTTTTTGTATTATTTAGTTTTTTTTAAAAAAAGGTATTTTCTCGCTGCAGCGACGAGGTGGTAATATTCTTATATCTAACCAGTTTTATGGCGTAAATATATTGTTTGTCCTTTGCATCACGCAGGACGAATACGAAAAGGGAAATATTGATCTAGTTCAGGGGGATGCCATACAGATTGGAATACGATACCGCTTTTGCGATGTCGCCAAATCACCTGCAAGGTTCTCCTTGCAGATTTTTAGTGCGATCAATATATGCAGTTGATATAGAAGATACATGCAGAACAGGCATCTGAAAAAACGGAATATCATCCTCACGATCCTGATCGCCCTCGCCGTGCTGGCGGCCATGGGGACCGGCTTGCACCTTTGGGAACTCCACTCCCAGCAGGAGGAACAGTTCGGCGATTCCGGTGACTGGGGCAAGGGAAATACAGGACCGAAGTACCTCACCATCGGGGAAGCCGACTACTACTACACGGATGATGTGGACGCATACCTGCTCATCGGTACCGATGCCAGCAGCAAGGCTGACAACGACGTCAAGAAGAAGGGCTTCGATGGGGATCTGGCAGATTTTCTCGTGCTGGTGATGATCAACAACACCCAGGAGAAATACGCTTTCTTCCAGATCGACAGGGACACGATCACGGATGTGCCGGTGCTGGATGAGAAGGGTGAATCCACCGGGACCTACCCTGAGCAGATCTGCACGGCCCACTGGTACGGCCAGAACGAGGACCAGAGAAACAAGAACACCATCGATACGGTGTCCTACGTCTTCGGGGGACTGAAGATCAAGGGTGCCTACGTGCTGAATATGAAGGATATCGCGGCCGTCAACCATGCCATCGGCGGTGTGGTCGTGGATATCGAGACGGACATGACAAACGTGGATCCGGAGTTCAAAAAAGGTGCCAGCGTGCTCCTCGATGACAAGCAGGCGGAGAAGTTCGTCAGAGCCAGGATGGACGTGGGCAAGGGCACGAACAAAGAACGTATGGCCCGCCAGCGGCAGTACATGCAGAAGGTCTACAACCTGGTGCTCAGTCAGATCCGCGAAAACCCGGACTACTTCGATGAGCTCTACGCAGAACTGGACGGACACGTGGACTCCACGATGCAGGCAAGTGAAGTATCGAGGATCGCGAACCGGTTCGATCAGTTCGAATCCCTGGGCATCATACAGCCGGTGGGCGAGTCCAAATCAGCGGATACGCTCCTCGACGGCGTCAAGCACTCGGAGTTCTACCCCGATTACGTGAAGCTTGCCGAACAGATGGCCAAGGTCATGGACCTGGACGATATCGCAAATCTTGAGGAGGATGAGTAACATTTCCTCCCCTCGGAGGTTATTACTGTTTAGATAAGTTATCACTTTTGGAATAAGAATACGTTACTACAGGTAAACCGTTTATCACTATGAACCAGCAACCCGATATCACTAACAACGAAAGAGTCGACAGCGAGATCGAGATAGATCTTATCGAACTATTTTCTTACTACAGGACGAAGCTCCTGTGGATCATCGCAGCCTTCGTGATAGGAGCACTTATCGCAGGCCTCGTTACTCAGTTCGCTATGACACCAAAATACACATCGACAGCGAAGATGTACATGGTATCTTCCTCCAGCCAGTCGGTGGTGGACCTGACAGACTTCAACATCGGTCAGTCCCTTTCCAGCGACTACGTAGAGCTGCTGAAGACACGTACCATCGTGGAGAGTGTGATCCAGGAACAGAGCCTGCCATACAGCTACGAACAGCTGATCGGCATGCTCAATGTTTCCGTTGTGGCTGACACCAGGATCCTCAGCATCCAGTGCACCAGCCCCGACAAGAAGGAAGCCATGAACATCGCCAACGCGCTGGCGGAGAAGGGTGTCACAGAACTGCCGAAACTCATGGAGACCCCGGAGCCCCACATCGCAGAATACGCCATCGTGGCAGTCAATAAAAGTTCACCAAGCCTTACGAAGAACACCATGATCGGTGCACTTCTGGGGCTGCTTCTGATGCTCGGATTATGCACGATCCGATTCCTCACGGACGATACATTCAAGACGGCGGAGGATATCGAGAAGGCCTTTGGCGTCATGCCGCTGACGGTGATCCCGGAAGGCAAGATCGAGGGCATGCAGTCAGAAGAGAAGGGCAAGAAACGGAAGAAAACAAAGAAACGCAAGAAAGGGAAGAAATATGGCAGCGTCAACAGACAATAAGATCATTTTCGGGCAGATGCCGACTCTTCCTTATGCAATAGAGGAAGCGGTCAACCGCCTCAGGATAAACATCAGCTTTCTGGGAAGCGATGTGCGCAAGATCATGATCATCAGCTCAGAGCCGAATGAAGGCAAGTCCTTCATCGCCATGAACCTCTGGCAGCAGATGGCAAGGGCCGGGGAACCGTCGATCCTGGTGGATGCGGATATGAGAAACTCCAACCTGGTCAGAACGTATGACATGCGCAGGGAAGACGGGCAGGAGCTGAAGGGGCTCTCCCACTACCTTTCGAATGACATCTCGCTCAGGGACGTATGTTTCCATACGGACACGGAGATGGGGGATATCATGCCGAACGTGGAGAATACCATCAACCCGTCCATGCTCCTCGAGACGAGAAAATTCGAGAACCTCATGGGAGGTCTCGCAAAGCATTACCGTTACGTATTCATAGACGCGCCGCCTCTCGGTCTCGTCTCCGACGGAGAGAGGATCGGGAACCTTTGCGATGGCGCTATCCTCTGCGTGCGCGGAGGCGTTACCCCAAAGGGTGTCGTGCGGGAATCCGTCCGTCAGCTGGAACGTGCGGGATGTCCGATGCTGGGCATCGTGCTCAACCGCGTCGGCGATACGAAGAACGGCTACTACCACAGCCACTACGGCAAACGTTACTACTCCGATTATTACTACGGCAAAGATAAATAGAGATCCGCAGAGGATCATCCCAATCAGGTAGTTCGCGGGTCACCCCGCTGCTATAAATCTTTAAGAAAGGGGGAATATTCCAATGGGCATGAGATGTTTCAAAAAGTTTGCGATCCTTGCTATGGCACTGGTCCTGATGTTCTCGATGACGATCCCTGCCTCCGCAGCCGGAGACGGTTCCAACACATCCGGAGAGACAGCACCGGCAGCAAAGGCGAAGGTCACGAGTACGAACGGTAACTACTCAAAGAAGACGATTACTGTGAAGTACAGCGGCACGGATGCTGTGAAGTACAAGATCGCTTACAAGAAGGCCGGAGCAAAGACATGGACATACAAGACAACGACGAACAAGTCTTCTTATGTTCTCACGCTCAAGGCGAACGGTCTTTATCAGATCAAGGTTGCCGGCATCAACAAGGATGGCAAGCAGGGATCCTTCACATCAGTGAGAAACCGTTACATCAACGGTTCCAAGGTCAAAGCTACTGCGAAGAAGAAGTCCATGAAGGTCACTTCTGCGAAGATAAGCGACATCACTGGTTACAAGATCTACTACTCGACCAAGAAGAGTATGAAGGGTCAGAAGGTCGTAACTGTCAAGACAACTAAGGCACTGAGCAAGACTGTCAAGGGTCTCAAGAAGGGCAAGACCTACTACGTTATGGTTCGTCCATATAAGGTTTACGGCGGTAAGACTTATGTCGGCATAGCTCGTAACGTTGTTAAGGTCAAGATCAAGTAGAGTCCTGATTGATTTGTGCACAGATCAGTACACGATTGAGACGACCATGAGGAATAGATCCGGGGCAGTGCCGTGCGGTGCTGCCTGCGGATCACCCCGCAGGTGTCTCCCACAGGAAAGAGTCACAGAAGCAAAAATGATAGATTTTCACACCCACATCCTGCCGGGGATAGATGACGGCAGCAAAGATACGGCAATGACGGAGGCAATGATAGATCTTGAGCGGGGGCAGGGTATCACGCATATCTGCGCCACGCCGCATTTTTATGCCTTCCGAAGGACGGTGGATGAGTTTCTCGACAGGAGGGACATGGCCTTCGTGAAGATCTGCAGACGGCTTCGTTTCAACGGTATGCGCATCCACCGGGGTGCGGAGGTGTACTACTTTGGCGGGATGGGACGGTCCGATCAGATCCCGAGGCTCTGTCTTCAGGGGACGGAGGTGCTCCTTCTCGAGATGCCTTTCGCCCAGTGGAACAGGGATGTGCACCGGGACGTGGAGGACCTGATATTCCGGCAGCATCTGACGGTGGTGCTGGCTCACGTGGAACGGTACGCCGGCATCCAGAAGGACAAGACGGTCTGGGACGAGATCCTGGACATGCCGCTGTACGTCCAGCTGAACGGAGAAAGCCTTCTGAAGCACAGCAAATCCCGCAAGTTCTGCATGAAGATGATCGGGGAGCGGGACAAGATCCTCCTGGGAAGTGACTGTCACAACCTGACGTATAGAGCGCCGAACATGGATCAGGCCATGGAGGCCGTACGGTCCAGGGCAGGAGCCGAACGGGCGGAGCGGATGCAGCAGCAGGCCGCGCAGCTTATGGGGCTGTAAAAACCATACTGACAACACGATATTGGCAAGAATGAGCTGAAGCCCTCTCACCGGCCTTCGAGGCGGAAGGCCGATGAGAAGGCTCCAGTATTAAAAATGGGTCGTAAGGGGAAAAGAGACCAGATAACCAAGGGATAGTTATGGGACCGAGATACGACAGATTCAACAAAAAAAGACTGATCCAGCACTGGCAGTGGGTGACACTGTACCTGATGGCATACGATGTGTTCGCCGTGAGTTTCGCATATTTCGCGGCTCTGTGGCTGAGATTCGATTTGAATTTCTCCATGATACAGAAGC
>CAMOWO010000048.1 GCA_946628525.1 uncultured Bacillota bacterium
CTCGTTCCTGGAGTGGGCGAGATCATCGGCGGAAGCCAGAGAGAAGAACGTTACGACCTCCTCAAGGAGAGGATCGAAGCGGACGGAATGGATCTGGACAACTACTGGTGGTACATGGATCTGAGAAAGTACGGCGGTGTCAAGCATGCCGGATTCGGCCTCGGATTCGAGAGGATCATCATGTACATCACAGGTATGGGCAATATCAGAGACGTCCTGCCGTTCCCGAGAACACCGAAAACAGCAGATTTTTAAAGAATGTGAAGCGACACGATGCCGGAGAGCGAAAGCCCTCCGGTATTTTTTTGTTGTCAGTATATGGCAAAGATTGGTATAATAATGCAAGGAGGCGAGCGATGAAAAGAATCCTTGTATTACTGATGTGTGTCATAATAGCGGTGGCCATGGCTCCCCAGGCAGAAGGGGCCTTTTTGGCGTACGCAGACGAGGAGACGACGAGCACCCTTTCCGTAGAAGAACCTTCGGAGAAAGAGGCAGCTACAGACACCTTTGCAGGAACATCGGAGGAGGTAGAAGAGCCGGCCACCGAGGAGCCGGATCCCGAACCGGACCCCACGAGACCTCCCCACAAACATAAATATGTCTCAAAGGTGACGAAGAAGGCCACCTGCAAGCGGAAGGGCGTAAGGACGTACACCTGCGAGTGCGGCGATTACTATACGAAGCCGATCCCGAAGGCGAAGCACAAGTATAAGAAAAAGGTGATAAAAAAGGCCAAGTGCACCAAGGGCGGCAAGGTGCGGTATAGGTGCAGCGTCTGCGGCAAGAAGTATTACAAGAAAACGACGAAGCTCGGCCACAAGTATAAGAAGAAGGTGCTGCGCAAAGCGACCTGTACCCATACGGGCAAGGCCAGATATACGTGCAAGCGCTGCGGCAAGAAGTATACGAAAGTGATCAAAAAACGCGTTCATCACCCGAAAGTCAGAAAGGGCAAGTACTTCTGCAGGGACTGCGGCGTGAAGATCACGAAACTGAGCAAGTATCAGAAGACGCTGCTTTCGAGGGATTTCGCCGTTTACTGGGCCAAGAAGATCGCGGCCAATAATAATTTTCATTACGGCAAGAGTAAGTGGGCCCACCATAACGGATGCTACTTCTGCGGCACGAATCAGTACGAGAAGAGCCTGAAGATCAAGGACGGAGCCACCCTCAAGGAATGCGAGAAGACGTACTGCTGCAATCCTTTCGTCACGGCGGCGTACTGCCACGGAGCAGGGGCGGAGGAAGTGGACTGCACCGTGAAATCCAAGCGGTTCGGCCTTGCCAACGACTCGAATAAAGTGGTAAAGAACAAGAGCTGGAAGAAGGTCAAAAAACCGTCCAAAGTGACGAGGCTCATGGTGGGAGACATCCTTCTGACGCCGACCCACGCCATGCTTTATGCGGGGGGCGGTAAGGTAGTCCACGCCCAGCATCATGATAACGGGGTGAGAGGCGACTACTGGAACGAGTCCATCGTCTGGGACAAGATCAGCGACAGGCAGTGGAAGAGGACGTCGAAAATATACAGATACATGGGAACGGGAAAGTTCTAGATATATTTTGTAAATAAATGGAAAATAACTCCGATCTGTGCTATACTATACGAGTAAGGGCATTGGATCGGAGTATTTATGAAAAGAACAGGCATGTTTTTTGTATTGATCCTGTGTTTTGCCGTGATCATGATGCCGGAGACCGCAAGCGCCGCGAAGAAGCCGGCGAAGGTCGCCATCAGTCAGATCACTACGGCGCAGACCGGGCAGGAAGGGGAGGTCACGCTTACGTGGGGCCAAACGAGCTGCAGCGGTTATCAGATAGAGTACGCGGACAACAGCAAATTCACCGGTTCCAGAACGTGGACAGGCAAAGGCAAAAGCGTCATCACGAAGCAGATCAAGTGCCTGGAGCCGGGAAGTGTCTACTGGTTCAGAGTCAGGGCGTACACGGAGGATAAAGCGGGAAAAACGTACGGCGCTTGGAGTGCAGCTAAGAAGAAACAGGCGCACCGTCACTGCTTCGTCTCCGGGACCGCCGTCGAGCCCGGGTGCGGGAGCGCAGGCAGTCAGGAATACGTGTGCAGCGGCTGCACCGCCTCCTACAGCGTGAAGCTCACGCCCCTTCGCCACAACTACAAAGGAAAGGTGACGCTCAAAGCGAACTGCAAGCGGGACGGCGAAAAGACGTACACCTGCACGTTGTGCGGGGACGCCTACACGGAGAAGATCGCGAAAACGACGGAGCATAAACCGAAAAAGAAAGACGGCAAAACCGTATGCGCCGTGTGCGGCAAAGTGCTCAAAGGTGCCGGTGGGGGTGTGAAGAAGGCGGCCCCGTCGCGGGCGGCGAAAAAAGCCAAAGCCTCAAAGCCTAAGACACGGCAGCAGCGAAATCTCCAGGCACGGGAAGCAGCCGTCAGCTGGGCCGTCGCTATTGCAAAAGACAACTCTTTCCATTATGGTAGGAGTAAGTGGGCTCATCACCACGGATGCTACTTCTGCGGGACGAACCAGAAGAAGGGCAGCCCCAAACGGCGCGGGGGAGCATCGGTTTCTCAGTGTGAGAAAACCTACTGCTGCAACCCTTTCGTCACGGCGGCATACCACCACGGTGCAGGAGCCACAGAAGTCAACTGCAAGTACGCATCGAAGCGGATCAATCTTGCCAATGACAGGAACAAGGCGCTGAAGAACAGCAAGGCATTCAAAAGAGTCACGAAACCGCGGAAGGTGACGTCGCTGAAGGTCGGAGACATCCTCCTGACGCCTTCCCATGCGATGCTCTACGCGGGAGATGGTAAAGTCGTCCATGCAGCCCATCACGATAACGGCAAGAAGGACGCCTACTGGAACAGTTCGATCGTATGCGGGTCCATAAGCGACAGGCACTGGCGGAGGACCACGAAGATATACAGATATTGCGGAACAGGAAAGTTTTGAGGGTCATCATGAGTAATAACGAGAGATTTTTCATCAACAGAGAATGCAAGTATTTCCCTTGCCACCAGGTGGAGAAAGAGGAGGAGTTCAACTGCAAATTCTGCTACTGTCCGCTGTATGCGCTGGGTGATGCCTGCGGAGGGGATATGAACTGGATCGAATCCGGGGGTACTTTTATCAAAGATTGCAGCGGCTGCACCGTCCCTCACCGCAAGGATTCTGCGGACTATATCGACTCGAGATTCGCTGAATTGTCCGCCCTTGCAGCGTCAAATCACGATGAGTGATCGTAAAGTTATTAAAATCAGGCCCAGGGGTCTGATTTTAATTGTAATGGGTAACATGCGATGATATAATGACCATATATGCGAAAAAAATAGGAGGTCTTAATAATGAAGGGCTATAAAAACGACAACATCAGAAACATCGCTCTGCTGGGACATGGCGGCGCCGGCAAAACTACCTTCCTTGAGGCTGGTCTGCTGGCCACTAAGGTAATCAGCAGACTTGGTAAGGTAGAAGACGGAAACACTGTATCAGACTATGACAAGATGGAGATCGAGAAGGGATATTCCATCGGAACATCCATCGTTCCGGTTGAGTACAATAAGGTAAAACTCAACTTCGTTGATACACCGGGATTCTTTGATTTCGTAGGAGAGGTAAACTCAGCTCTCAGAGCAGTGGAAGCTGCTGCTATCCTGGTAGATGCATCATCCGGTATCCAGGTAGGTACAGAGAAGGCTTGGAATTCATGCAAGCAGTTCTCCGTTCCTAGATTCTTCCTCATCAACAAGATCGACAAAGAGAACGTGAACGTTGATGAAGTTATCGAATCCCTGAAGGATAAGTTCGGTACTTCCGTAGTTACACTGGACGATACAGATGCTCTGACAGAAGCGATCGCAGAGACAGATGAGGAACTCATGGAGAAGTTCTTCGAAGGCGAAGAGTTCACACCGGAAGAGTTCAACAACGGACTGTCAAAGGGTATCGCAGCAGGAGATATCGCACCGATCCTCGTTGTATCAGCGATGACAGGTGAGGGTATCGAAGATGCTCTGCAGAAGTTCATCGACCTCACACCGAAACCAGCATCCGTAGAAGCATATGAAGCGAAGAACGGTGAAGACGAAGATATCGAGATCACAGTAGACCCTGCAGGTCCTGTTGCAGCTCTCATCTTCAAGACGATCGCCGACCCGTTCCTGGGCAAGATCTCACTTGCTAAGGTCGTTTCAGGTACACTCAAGGCAGGTCAGGAAGTATACAACACAAGATCAGAAAAAACTGAGAAGCTCGGATCCATGTTCTTCCTCAGAGGAAAGAACCAGGAAGATGCTCCGGAAGCAGTTGCAGGCGACATCGTAGCACTGGGTAAGCTCCAGTTCACAAACACAGGAGATACACTGAGCACTAAGGATGCTCCGATCACACTTCCGGGAATCGAATTCCCTTCACCATCCCTCTTCAAGGCTGTTGAACCAGCTAAGACAGGTGATGACGAAAAGATGGGTTCAGGATTCAGAAAGCTCATGGAAGAAGACCCTTCATTCGTACTTCAGAACAATACAGAAACACATCAGACACTTCTCGGCGGACAGGGAGACATCCAGCTGGGCATCATCACTGCGAAGCTGAAGGATAAGTTCGGCGTAGACGTTGTAGAAGTTCCTCAGAAGATCGCTTACAGAGAAACGATCAAGGGCACTTCCGATGTACAGGGTAAACATAAGAAACAGTCAGGCGGAGCCGGACAGTACGGTGACGTTTGGATCAAGTTCTCACCTTCACAGGAAGAGTTCGAATTCGGCGAAGAGATCTTCGGCGGTTCCGTTCCTAGAAACTACTGGCCTGCAGTTGAGAAGGGCCTGAGAGAATGCATGGAGAAGGGACCTCTCGCAGGATGCAAGGTAGTTAACGTCAAGGCTATCCTCTACGATGGTTCATACCACGATGTAGACTCCAACGAAATGGCGTTCAAGATCGCTGCTTCACTGGCATTCAAGAAGGGTATCCCTGAAGCGAATCCATGTCTGCTGGAGCCGGTAATGAAGATGGAAATCACAGTTCCTGACGATTACATGGGCGACGTAATGGGCGACATGAACAAGAGAAGAGGTAAGATCCTCGGTATGGAACCTCAGGCAGGCGGCGGACAGAAGCTGATGGCTGAAGCTCCACAGGCAGAACTCTTCGACTATGCTATCGTTCTCAGATCCATGACACAGGCTAGAGGTAGCTTCACAATGGAATTCGAGAGATACGAAGAAGTACCTGCACAGATCGCACAGAAGATCATCGCAGACTACCAGGCTTCACAGGAGAAGTAAACAGTTTAGATCTCAAGACGTGTCCGGAAACGGGCACGTCTTTTTGTGTCTGTGTTGGGGTTACGTGGTTCGTATGGATCAGGCACGGCATTTTCGCCATATAACAGGAACTGATGCGGCAGTTTTTCTTGACATTTTTTGTTAATTATTGTATCCTTATAAAAGAACAAATGTTTGCTTACATTTCGAGGGATTGGATATATGGCGAAGAAACAGGCGAGGACAGTATTCGTATGTCAGGAGTGCGGCAATGAGAGCCCGAAGTGGGTGGGCCGCTGCATTTGCGGTGCCTGGAACTCCATGGTGGAGGAAAAGGTGCTCCCGATCGATATGGACGATAAGAGAAGAAGGACATCGGCACGAGATGATAATACAGGTCTCAGAAGGACCGGCAAACCGCGCAGACTGAATGAAGTCCGCTCAGGAGAGACGGAGAGGATCGACACTGGGATCGGTGAACTCAACCGCGTTCTGGGAGGAGGTCTCGTGCGGGGATCGCTGACCCTCATCTCAGGAGAGCCCGGCATCGGTAAATCTACGATCATTATCCAGGCAGCATCGCACATCGCGAAGACACACGGCACGGTTTTGTACGTATCGGGGGAGGAATCCGAAGAGCAGATCAGGATGAGGGCCGACAGGGTCTGTGACGGACTGCCGGACACTCTTTACATACTGGCGGAGACGAACATGGAGAGCGTGGCAGAAGTCTGCAGGCAGCTCAAACCTGCTTTTCTGATCATCGACTCCATCCAGACGATGTATACGGAGGAACTGGACTCTGCGCCGGGCAGTGTCTCACAGGTGAGGTCCTGCGGTAACGAGCTGATGCGCATCGGCAAGACGGAGGACATCCCGATCTTTATCGTAGCTCACGTCACCAAGAGCGGGGAACTGGCAGGACCGAGGATCGTAGAGCACATGGTGGACTGCGTCCTCAGTTTCACGGGGGACAGGAGCCACGAGATGAGGATCCTCCGCGCTCAGAAGAACCGATTCGGGACAAC
>CAMOWO010000049.1 GCA_946628525.1 uncultured Bacillota bacterium
CGGTTGATCCGCGGAGGCAGACTTCTCTGGGAGGAGGACATGCACCCTTTGCTCAGGAAGCTCTACATCCTTCAGGAGACCCGGGGCATGCGGCCGAAGGTGATCGTGGAGTACGAGCGGGCGCCGTATGTGCATAAGGACGGCAACGTTCGTGTGACCATCGACACCGATATGAGGACATCCTCCGATGTATCCTCGTTTCTGGATAAGGAGACACGCTGCAGACCCATCATGCCGGAGGGCAGACAACTCATGGAAGTCAAGTGGGATGAGTTCATCCCGGATCATATATACAGAGCCGTTCAGATGGACGGCCTCCGACAGACTACATTTTCGAAATATACACTTTGCAGGAGGTTTGGAGGCAGATCATGACATTCAACGATATTTTCAGGAAATCATTTCTTCAGGCAGTCAATACAGGCGACGTATCCATGAAAGGCGTGCTTTTCACGTTTCTGATAACGTGCGTACTGGCTGCATATCTTTTTGTCGTCTACCGGATCGTGACGAGAAAAACGTTCTATAACAAGAATTTCAATATCGCACTGGTGGCCATCGCTGTGATCATCGCAGCGATCATCATGACGATCCAGTCCAATATCGTCATTTCCCTCGGTATGGTCGGTGCGTTATCCATCGTACGATTCCGAACCGCCATCAAAGATCCGATGGACCTCGTGTTTTTGTTCTGGGCCATCGCCATCGGCATCACCTGCGGAGCAGATCTGGAGGGCATCGGGATCATCATGTCCCTTGCGCTGACCGTCGGCGTATTCGTGCTGGACGCCATCCCATCTTCCAAAGCTCCTGTGCTCCTCATCGTCAACGCTGATGACAAAAGCGTCCGTGATAAGATCGTGGAGGCGGTGAAGGAAAACTGCGGGGCGTACCACATCAAGTCCCAGACAATGGAGCGGGAGAGGCTGGATATGATCATAGAGGTCAGGCCATCCGACGGGAGCCGCTTGATCGACGATGTCAATGCGATCGACGGTATCGTCCGGTGCTCCCTCGTAAGCCATGACGGGGAAGTGACGTTCTAGAGGAGCGGAAGGTGCCGAGGTCAGAAGTATGGTGGATTACACGAAGAGAAGAAAAACAAGGATCGCGCTGATAACAGTAGCAGGACTTCTCGCATTGGTGCTCATCGTGGCGGCAGCCGGTGGGCTTTTTGGCGTGGAGCAGGAAGATCCCTCTTCTGTGGATAAGCCGGTGTTCAGCCGCGAAAGCGGCTTCTACGAGAAGGACTTCGACCTTGAATTAGGAGCGGCGAAGGGCGTGAGCATCCTCTACACATTAGACGGCAGTGACCCTTTGCGAAACGGCAAAGAGTACGAAGGCCCTCTCCACATGAAGGACGCGACGCCGAATGAAAACGTGTACTCCATGAATACGGACGTCTCCACGGGCTTCTATGTGGATCTCATCGCGAAGTATTCCGGCCAGAAGGCGGAAGATGTGGATCCCGGCTATCAGGCACCGCAGTACCCGGTGGATAAGTGCAACGTGGTCAGAGCCGTGGCGGTGGACAGCATGGGACGATCCAGCAAAGAAGTCACGGGGACTTACTTCGTCGGGATCGATCCGTCCTCCTACGAGGGGTGCGGCATCCTCTCGCTGGTCACAGACCCGGAGAACCTTTTTGACGAGGAAGAGGGGATCTACGTCACCGGCGAGAAGTTCAAAGAGTACGCGGCATCCGAGGCCATAAAGGATTACCACGGGATCCGTTGGAGATACTGGAACGCCAACTACGAGCAGAGAGGCAAAGAATGGGAGCGGGACGTGGACCTGGAATTCTTTGATAAGAACGGCAAGCAGCTTCTGCAGAAGACGGCGGGCGCCAGGATACACGGAGGCGTCAGCCGGGGGACACTGCCCAAGAGTTTCCGGTTCTATGGGGAAGATGCCTACGGCAAGAGCGACCATTTCGATTACGATTTCTTCGGCACAGACTACAGACCAAAATCCATGATCCTTTCATGCGGCGGCAGTGAGCCGGCGGTCCAGTGCTGTGATTTCATGATGAAGAGTCTTCTGGAAGGCTCCGACGTAGCCTTCGCCACGATGGATTTTCAGCCCTATGTGCTGTTCATCGACGGGGAATACTGGGGGTTCTACTGGCTGGAGACGCGGTATGACGACAGTTACTGCGCCCGGTACTACGGGGTGGATCCCGACAATGTGCTTCTGATCAAAGTCGGGCAGGTCTCCTCCGGGCAGGATGAGCACAGAGGCCTCTACACGAACATGAAGGACCTCATCTCCGGCAGGGACATGTCGGATCCGGACAACTACAAGGAAGCGTGCAAACTGATCGATATGGACAGCTTCATCGACTACTACGCGGTGCAGATCTACATCGCCAGAGGCGGAGACTGGCCGAGCAAGAACTACGCTCTGTGGCGCACCGTCAGGACGGCGAAGGACAAGTACTCCGACGGCAAGTGGCGCTGGATGCTCTTTGACAGCGACAGCCAGGCCCTGAAGGTATCCCTTGTAAACGACGATACCTTGACGTACGTCAGAGAAAAGGACGCCCTGTTCGGATCTCTTTGGGCGAACGAAGCGTTCCGGGAGAAGTTCAGGAAGCGGATCTTTGAGATCAGCGACGAGTGCTTCAACGATGAGAAGGTGGACGCCTTCTTTGAGGGCTTCACGGATATCACCGCAAAGCGCATGTCCCGGTCCTGGAAGAGATTTTACGGCACCAACTGCGATGTGCAGAAGGACTACTATTACGGGAAGATCGACAGCTACCATCAGTTCTTCAAAAAACGGAGAGCCGTCGTAGAAAACTGGTTTGAATAGGCCTATGAGCTGCTTGACTTTTGGCAGGAGTCAATATATACTAACCTAAGTGTGTTAAAAGAATACAGAGGCTGTGACGGAGACAGTAGCCCCGCGTAAGACCCTTACAGAGAGCCCTGCATGAGCTGAGAGCAGGACGGTGAGGCGGCAAGCGAAAATCACTTCTGAGCCTGACACTTCTAGAGAGACGGGATGATGGTCCCGTAATTAGGGTGGTACCGCGGTCAATGATCGTCCCTATGTTTGACATGGGGACGTTTTTCATTAGTTGAAAGGAACAAGAGGAAATGATCAAGAACTTATCAGACAAACCGATTGCTGAGCTTCAGCAGGAGCAGGCTGACAGATGGGAATCAGAAGATCTTCTGAGCAAATGCGTCGAGACGAGAGAAGGACAGCCTTCCTTCGTATTCTATGAAGGTCCTCCGACGGCCAACGGTAAGCCGGGCATCCATCACGTGATGGCAAGAACGCTGAAGGACTCAGTGAACCGCTATAAGACCATGAAGGGATTCAAGGTCAATCGTAAGGCCGGCTGGGATACTCACGGACTTCCTGTAGAGATCGAAGTGGAGAAGCAGCTGGGAATCGAAGGCAAAAAAGAGATCGAGAAGTACGGCATCGCTGCATTCAACAAGAAGTGCAGAGAGTCCGTATTCACATACAAAGGTCTGTGGGAGCAGATGACGAAGCGTATGGGCTACATGGTGGACATGGACGACCCGTACATCACTTTGGATGACAACTACATCGAGTCATGCTGGTGGATCATCAAGGAATTCTTCAAGAAGGGCCTGATCTATGAAGGTCACAAGATCCTGCCGTATTGCCCGCGCTGCGGAACGGGCCTTGCTTCCCACGAGGTCGCACAGGGCTATAAGGACGTGAAGGTCAACACCATCACCGTCAAGTTCCACCGCAAAGATACGGAGAACGAGTACTTCCTGGCATGGACCACGACGCCATGGACGCTGGCATCCAACACGGTCCTGACCGTAGGCCCTGACATCGACTACGTCAAAGTCAAGATGCTCTCAGGCGACAACGAAGGCAACATCTTCTACGTCGGCAAGGTCCTGGCAGACAAGGTGCTGGGAGAGGGCACATACGAGATCCTCGAAGAGATGAAGGGTAAGGATCTGGAATACATCGAATACGACCAGCTCATGCCGTTCGTGAAGGCAGACAAGAAGGCTTTCTTCGTGACATGCATGGACTATGTATCCACAGAAGACGGTACTGGTATCGTTCATACGGCACCTGCTTTTGGTGAAGACGACTATCAGTGCGGACGCAAATACGATCTTCCGGTGCTCCAGCCTGTAGATGAGAGAGGCTGCTACACGGAGACTCCATGGAAGGGCCACTTCGTCATGGAGGAAGGTCTCGATGTAGAGATCATCAAGTACCTGGGAGAGCAGGATAAGATCCTCTCCAAGCAGAGAGTAGACCACAACTATCCACACTGCTGGAGATGCGGCACACCGCTGGTTTACTATGCAAGCCCAAGCTGGTACATCGAGATGAGCAAGCTCAAGGACGAGCTGGTAGCCAACAACAATACTGTAAACTGGTACCCTGATTTCGTAGGCGAGAAGCGTTTCGGCAACTGGCTGGCAGAGGTCAAGGACTGGGCTATTTCAAGAAGCAGATACTGGGGAACACCGATCCCTGTATGGCGCTGCGAATGCGGACATCTGGAGTGCATCGGAAGCAAAGAAGAGCTGGTTGAGAAGTCTCTCGAGAAGATCGATACGACCATCGAGCTCCACAGACCGTACGTAGACGACGTACACATCACATGTCCGGAGTGCGGCAAGACCATGAACAGGATCCCTGAGGTTATGGACTGCTGGTTCGACAGCGGAGCTATGCCGTTCGCTCAGAGACATTATCCGTTCGAGAACGCTGACATCTTTGATGATGAACTGTTCCCTGCAGACTTCATCTGCGAAGGTATCGACCAGACAAGAGGATGGTTCTATTCCCTCATGGCCATCTCCACCTTCATCAAGGGTAAGGCTCCTTACCGGAACGTTCTGGTAAACGACCTGATCCTCGACAAAGATGGCAAGAAGATGTCCAAGCATGTGGGCAACACGGTAGATCCGTTCGAGATGCTGGACAAGTACGGCGCTGATGCTACGAGATGGTATCTGCTCCACACTTCACCTGCATGGTCACCAACGAAATTCGACGAGGAAGGCCTCATCGAGATCGTAAGCAAATTCTTCGGTACGCTGAAGAACGTATATAACTTCTTCGTGCTTTACAGCAACCAGGACGATGTGGACTTCAAGACGCTTGACGTACCATATGCCGACAGACCTGAGCTGGACAGATGGATCATCTCCAAGTACAACAAGTTGATTAAGGACGTAACCGAGTCCATGGACAAGTACAACCACATGATCACAACGAGACTGATCCAGGATTTCGTCAACGAAGACCTGTCCAACTGGTACATCAGAAGAGCAAGAAGAAGATTCTGGGGCGAAGAGATGACAGAGGACAAGAAGTCCGTATACGCTACGACGTACGAAGTACTCGTAGGCGTTGCGAAACTCATCGCACCTTTTGCACCATTCCTTTCCGACGAAATGTATCAGAACCTCACAGGAGAAGAATCCGTACATCTGGCTTACTATCCTGAGGCAGACGAAGCGCTCATCGATGAGAAGGTCGAGGAGAGAATGGACCTCGTAAGAGCTTTGGTAGCTCTGGGAAGAGGAACGAGAGAAAAGGAGAGGATCAAGGTAAGACAGCCTCTGGGAGAAGTTCTCGTAGACGGCAAGTACGAAGCTCTGATCGGCGATCTCGTACCTCTTATCAAGGAAGAACTGAACATCAAGACCGTGAAGTTCGCCGGCAACCTGGAAGAGTACATGAACTACTCCATGAAGCCGAACTTCAGAGTGGCAGGACCTGTTCTGGGTAAGAATATCAAGGCCTTCGGACAGGCACTGGCTAAGGCAGACCCTGCACAGACGGTGGCAGCTCTGGATAAAGACGGCAAGATCACCCTCGACATCAACGGCGAGTCCGTGGATATCACAGCAGACATGGTAGATGTGAAGATCTCCGCGAAGGAAGGCTTTGCTGTAGCGATGGAGAACAACATCTTCACGATCCTGGATACTACGATCACGCCGCAGCTGGAGGCTGAAGGTCTGGCCAGAGAGATCATCTCCAAGATCCAGCAGATGAGAAAGCAGAAGAACTTCGAGATGATGGACAACATCAACATCTCCATCGATGCGGATGACGTCGTTGCGGCAGCAGTAGA
>CAMOWO010000050.1 GCA_946628525.1 uncultured Bacillota bacterium
CTGTCTTTATCACTTCGCCGCCGGCGAATATGGCGCCCTTGCCCTTGCCGCAGGCCACGCCGATATCTGCTCCCTTCGACTCGCCCGGACCGTTGACCACGCATCCCATCACCGCGATCTTGATGGGCCGCGCGTCCTGTCCCAGGCGCTCATACAAAGAAGTGACGCTTCTGTCTATATCTGTAGCAATCTTCTCCAGATCCACTTCCGTGCGCCCGCAGGTCGGGCAGGAGACGATCTCTGCTCGTTCTTTTCTCATTCCCAGAGCCGCCAGCAGTTCCTTCGCCATGATCACTTCCTCCACGGGATCTGCCGTAAGGGAGATCCTCATGGTGTCACCGATGCCCTCCAGAAGGAGTGCGCCGACGCCTGCTGCAGATTTGATCCGGCCTCTGGATGGGATGCCTGCTTCCGTCACACCGATGTGAAGCGGATAGTCGCAGGAACGATCCACGATCTTATAAGCCTCATAGTTCATGGCCACGTCGCTGGATTTGAGGGAAATGACGATATCGTCAAAATCCATGTCCTCCAGGATCTTCACGTTCCGCAGCGCGCTCTCTGCCAGGCCCTGAGCCGTGACTTTTCCGTACTTCTCAAGGATGTCCTTTTCGAGGGAACCGGAGTTCACCCCCACGCGGATAGGGATCTGCCTCTCCTTTGCCATATCGCACACTTTGCGAACGTTCTCCGCCGCGCCGATGTTGCCCGGATTGATCCGGATCTTGTCCACGCCGCTTTTCATGGATTCGATGGCAAGGCGGTAGTCAAAATGGATGTCCGCTACTACAGGGATCCCGGCTCCTGCCTTGATCTCCTTCAGTGCTCTGGCAGCCTCCATATCCGGCACCGCAAGGCGTATGATCTGGCATCCGGCCTCTCGTAATCTATCGATCTGGGCCAGGCTCGCCTTCACGTCTGCCGTCGCCGTATTCGTCATGGACTGGATGGAAACGGGTGCTCCCCCGCCGATCTTCACATCACCGCAAAATACTGTCTTTTTCATCAAAACATCCTCCGCGTATCAGAACAAAGGTATGATGAATCTTATCACGTCGTTGAAGGTGACGTAGATCATCAAAGCGAAAAGGCACATCAGCCCTGCGAAATGGAAGTATCCTTCCACTTTATCCGTCACTCTCCGTCCGGTGATCTTCCGGATGAGAAGGAAGAGAAGCCTTCCTCCGTCAAGGGCCGGGAATGGCAGGAGGTTGATGACGGCAAGGTTCAGACTGAGAAGCGCCGCCAGATACACCACATTGATGAATCCGTGGCTGGCCGAATCGCTCACCGCATAGACGATCCCCACAGGACCCGAAAGGTCTTTTGTGGAGACTTCCCCCGTAAACAGTTGCTTCAGGATCTTATACATCATCACCGTCATGGAGCCGGTCCCGATGATCCCCTGCTTCACTGCCGTGACAGGATCGTGGCTGACTTTCGTGGTCACGCCCAGGATGTATCTGCCGGACTCCTTGTTGTACTTGACCGCAGAATCAAGGGCCAGTTCCTTCCCGTCCCTCTCCACTGTGACGGTGACGCTGGCATCTTTCTCGTTCGGTACATAAAGAGCCACGTCGCTCCATGCGCCGATCTCATGGTCGTCGATGGCCAGGATCTTATCCCCCGCCTGGATCCCTGCCTGCTGGGCCGGGTATCCTTCCGATACGTCCCCCACCGTCGTCGTGGCCGTTCCCATGATGAGATACACCACGATGATCAGCACGACGCATGTGATGAAGTTCATGCCTGCCCCCGCGAAGAGCACCAGGGCTCTCTGCCAGGCCGGCTTATTGTTGAAGGCCCGCTCATCCTCCGAGTCCTCATCTTCGCCTTCCATGGCGCAGTAACCTCCGATCGGGAGCGCTCTTACGGCATACAAAGTCTCCCCGCGCTGCTTCTTAAAGAGCGCAGGTCCCATGCCGATGGCGAACTCGTTCACCTTGACGCCGCAGGCTTTCGCCACGAAGAAATGTCCGAATTCGTGGACGAAAATAAGCAGGCAGAAAATTATGATTGCATAAATGATGGTCATACCATTTCCTCTATCGTCTTCTCTGTAAGACGTCTTATCTTCCTGTCTTCCTCCAGGATCTGTTCTAATGTCATATCGTATACAGGCACGTGCTCCTCCAGGAGTTTTTCCAGGGTCTCCTGTATGTCGATGAAGCGGATCTTTCCCTTCAGGAAGTGATCCACCAGCACTTCGTTGGCCCCGTTCAAGACCACCGGGTAGCTTCCGCCCCTTCGGGAGGCCTCATAGGCCATGGCGATGGTCCGGAACACTTCGAGATCCGGCTTCATGAAGGTGAGCCCTTCTTCAAGTGAAAAGAAGTCCAGCGGGCTTACCATGCCGCCCAGCTCCAGCCTCTCAGGATAGGAGAAGGCGTACGCGATCGGCACTCTCATATCCGGCTGTCCCATCTGTCCGATGACGGAGCAGTCGCAGAACTCCACTGCGGAGTGAAGGACGCTCTGAGGGTGCACCACCACCTGGATATCATCGAGGGGCACATCGAAGAGCCACTTGGCTTCGATGACTTCAAGGCCCTTGTTGACCATGGTCGCAGAATCCACCGTGATCTTGCGGCCCATGGACCAGTTCGGGTGAGCCAGTGCTTGCTCGAGAGTGACCTCCCGCAGCTGCTCCAGCGAGAACCCCCTGAAAGGACCGCCGGAGGCCGTGAGGATGATCCTCTTTACCCTGTTGCCTTCGTTGCCTTGGAGTGCCTGAAAGATGGCGCTGTGCTCGCTGTCTACCGGAAGGAGCTTCACGCCCTTTGCTTTCGCCGCACCGGTGACCAGCTGTCCTCCGGTGACCAGCGTCTCTTTGTTGGCAAACGCGATGTCTTTGGATGCGCCGATAGCTGCAAGAGTGGGCTCCAGGCCTCTCATCCCCATCAGTGAATTGAGGACCATATCGCAGTCTTCCATGGACGCCAGTGCAACGAGGCCTGCCTCTCCATGGTAGAAGTCGATGTCCGGATACTCCTTTGACAGCTGCCTGGCATCCTCCTCAGATGCTACGGAAACAAGAGCGGGTCTGAATTCCTCGATCTGCTCCCGCAGAAGCTCGATGCTCCTGGCGCAGGAAAGGGCGCTGACGCTGTATTTATCTTTATTGTTTCGGATCACGTCCAGGGCCTGTGTACCAATGGACCCGGTGCTTCCGAGTATTGCGATCTTCTTCATGTAATTCCCTATATCCCTATGACGAGAACGATATAGTAGTAAACCATCGGTCCCGTGAAAAGCACGCTGTCAAATCTGTCAAGTATACCGCCGTGGCCCGGAATGAGGTTGCCGTAGTCCTTGATGCCCATCTTTCTTTTGAAGATGGATGCCGTGAGGTCACCGAACTGGGAGATCACGCCGCCGAGGACGCCGATGATGATGCAGTGCACCAGCACCTCCGGCATAAAGAAATAGCCGAAGACGCCGCTGAGGATCACGCTCCCCAAAATGCCGCCGATGGAACCTTCGATGGTCTTCTTCGGGCTGATTTTCGGGCAGAGCTTGTGCTTGCCGAGGGCCACTCCTGCGAAGTAAGCCATGATGTCCGTTCCGAATGCCGTGATGACGATGAGCCAGATCATCAGGCTGTATGGCTCCGCTCTGTCCACCAGCGTGATATGGAATGAGAAGAAAATGATGTAGAACACGCCGGTCAACGTGGCCATGGCGTCTTCCAGTTTCCTCTCCTCGATCTTGAACAAGTACAGCAGGCTGGCCACCACCACGCCAAAGAACCACAGCATGAGCCATCTCGGCTCCGTGGTGCAAAGTTCAATGACGTACAGTCCCACCGCCGCTGCCACTGCGATCGGCAGGCTGGCGTGGACGTCCATGGCCTTGAAGCCGTTAAAGAACTCCCGGACGGCCATAACGCCGATCACAAAGCATGCTGCGAACAGCACGTATCCGCCAAGTATCAGTATCACTACCAGGGGCAGCATCACGAGCCCCGACAAGATCCTGGTTTTCATGTCATCTTCCTCCGAAACGTCTGTCTCTGCTCTGATAGATTTCCAGAGCTTTCTCGTACTTCTCCGGCGTGAAATCAGGCCAGAGCTCATCAACGAAAACGAATTCACTGTAGGCGCACTGCCACATCAGGAAATTCGAAAGCCGCTCTTCTCCGCTGGTCCTTATGACCACCTCCGGGTCCGGGATGTTCTCGTGACCGGTGAAGAGGTGCTGTCCGATCAGTTCCTCCGTGACGTCCCCGGGCTCCAGCTCGCCCTCTTTTACCATCTCGCAAAGTTCCGTGACGCTTCTTCTGATCTCATCGCGGCTTCCGTAGTTGATGGCGATATTGAACTTCAGCCCGTCGTTATCCTTCGTCTTTGCCAGGGTCTTCTCCAGACTCTTTCTGGCGTCCTCCGGGATCGCGGAATAGTCCCCCAGGATATTCACGTGGACGTTGTTGTCGATCAGTCCCTTGAGGTCGCTCTGTACGTATTTCACCAGGAGTTTGAAGATGCCGCCGACTTCCTCCACCGAACGCTTCCAGTTCTCCGTGGAGAAGGCGTATACGGTCAGGTACTCCACTCCCAGTTTGTCGGAATGATCCACGATCTTCTTCATGGCCTTCATCCCGGCATTGTGACCCGCCACACGTGGTACGCCGTGGGCCTTCGCCCACCGGCCGTTGCCGTCCATGATGATGGCCACGTGGCGCGGGATCCTGTCAAGATCCAACATGATGAGATCTCCTTTGCTCTGCTGATTATCAAAAATGATGTGACCTGCATGCAGGTCACATCCGCTCATACACTTAAACTGTCAAGGAATCAGACTTCCATGATCTCCTTGTCTTTCTCTGCGATGATATCGTCGATATCTTTGATGGCCTTATCGTGGACCTTCTGGATATCATCGAGGAATTCTTTCAGGTCATCTTCTGTGAGATCTCCACCCTTCTCCGCCTTCTTGGCTTTGTCGTTGTAGTCTCTTCTCAGATTTCTGATGGCGACCTTGGCGTCCTCACCCATAGCCTTGACTTGCTTGGTGAGTTCCTTTCTTCTTTCTTCTGTTACCTGTGGGATGGCAAGTCTGATGACCTTACCGTCGTTAACAGGATTGATACCAATGTTGGCGATGTTGATGCCCTTCTCGATGTCAGGAATGCTCTTCGGATCGAATGGTGCGATGAGAAGAGTTCTCGGTTCAGGTACAGAAATATTCGCCAGTGACTTCAGCGGTGTCGGTGAGCCATAGTAATCGACCATGACCTTGTCCACCAGCGCTGCGTTCGCTCTGCCGGCTCTGACTGTGCCCAGATCTTCTTTGAGTACGGATATACTCTTTTCTACTTTTTCTTCTAATAAATCGAGATTGAATTCTGACATGTCTGTACCTCCCTGTTATTTAACTATAGTCCCGATCTTCTCTCCGCAGACGGCCTTCTTGATGTTGCCATCCTCCGCCAGTGCGAAAACATGGATCGCGATATTATTATCTCTGCAAAGTGCCGCTGCCGTGGAATCCATGACCTTGAGATCCTTCTCAAGAACTTCCTTATGTGTGAGGGATTCATATCTCTCCGCATTCGGATTCACTTCAGGGTCGTCGGAGTAAACGGCATCGATCTTCTTGGCCAGAAGGATGACTTCTGCATCGATCTCCGCTGCTCTCAGTGCTGCCGTTGTATCCGTCGAGAAGAAAGGATTGCCCGTTCCTGCTCCGAAGATGACTACTTTATTTCCTTCGAGATGGCTGATGGCCTTCCTTCTGATGTAAGGCTCTGCCACTTCTCTCATCTCGATGGCTGTCTGTACCCTCGTCGGCAGCCCTTCGCTCTCAAAGGCGTCCTGCAGTGCCATGGAGTTCATGACCGTCGCAAGCATCCCCATGTAGTCAGCCGTTGCTCTGTCGATGCTCTTGCCGGTCCTGCCTCTCCAGAAGTTACCTCCACCTACAACGATGGCGACCTGTACGCCCATGCTGGTGATCTCCTTCACCTGGAGTGCTACCTTCTTGAGCATTTCCTCGCTGATACCGAAACGGTCTTCCCCTGCCAATGCCTCACCGCTTATCTTAAGCAGCACACGTTTATATTTTGCTTCCATACCATGCTCCTTGTCATATTCTGTAACT
>CAMOWO010000051.1 GCA_946628525.1 uncultured Bacillota bacterium
CAAGAGGTGTTTCGGTGAGATCTATAAACAGGGGAAGATGCTGGATGATTCCAGAGCGAAGCATTACAATCTCACCGGCACGCAGGTGAGGTATATCGAGATCATCGGCGACAATCCGGGGATCTCCCAGGATGCCGTGGCAAGGCTGGAAGGAGTCGACAAGGGCACCGTAGCCAGAGCCGTCAAGAAGCTGGAAGTGGAGCAGTACATCTACCGCAAGCGCAACAAGGACGACATCAGAGCCTGGTGCCTCTATCTCGACAGGAGAGGCAATGAAGTCTACAGCAGCAAAGCATGCAAGAGCGAAGACTACGAGAAGAACCTTTTCAGCGGGTTCAAGGAAGATGAGATCGACACTTTGGTGAACCTCATGGATCGCCTCACGGACAACATCGAGACGATCAAGAAGAAAGGATAAAACGTGAAGACAGTTTTAAGGTACTACAAAAAATACATACCTGCGGTGATCCTGATCGGGCTGTTCCTTTTCGGAAACGCCATGTGTGAGTTGGCGCTTCCGGGATACATGGCGGACATCATCGATAACGGCGTCATCAAAGGAGACATGGCCCACATCAGGTCCACAGGGATGATCATGCTCCTGATCGCGGCGGGAAGTTCCGTGGCCTCCATCATCGCCAGCCTCTTCGCATCGAGGACGGCGGCGGGGGCGGCCCAGGCCATACGAAGGGACCTCTTCCAAAAGGTCACGGCCTTCTCTACGGCGGAGCTGCAGCAGTTTTCTACGGCGTCGCTGATCACCCGCTCCACCAACGACGTGCAGATGATCCAGCAGGCCACCACCATGATGCTGAGAATGGCGTTTTTCGCGCCCATCATGGGCTTCGGCGCCGTGATCAAAGCGCTGCAGACAAGCGTTCCCCTCAGCTGGACCGTTGCCGTAGCACTGGGCATGGTGCTGGTGATCATGGGCATCTCCTTCGTGCTGATATTCCCGAAATTCAAAGTCCTCCAGAGCAAGCTGGACAGGGTGAACCTCATCATGAAGGAACGCCTGGCGGGCATCCTTGTGGTGCGCGCTTTCGGAACGGAGAAAAAAGAAGAGAAGCGCTTTGACATCGCCAACATGGACGTGACGGGAATCAACAAATTCGTCAACAAAGCCATGGCGTTCATGATGCCGTCCCTGACATTCATCATGAGCGGCGTCGGCATCCTCATCGTCTGGGTGGGCGCCCATATGGTGGAAGCCCAGGAACTTTTGGTGGGGGACATGCTGGCATATCTGCAGTACGCCATGCACGTGATCATGTCCTTCCTCTTCATTACGATGATATTCCTGATGATCCCGAGAGCCGCCGTTTCCGCAGGAAGGATCGGCGCCGTTCTCGACGTGGAGCCTTCCATCGAAGATCCCGCAAAACCTCAGGCGATCGATTCTCCGAAGGGTCTGATCGAATTCCGCGACGTGGCCTTCCGGTATCCTGATGGCGAAGTGAACGCGATCGAAGGGATCGAATTCACCGCCAGACCGGGGCAGTTCACCGCCATCATCGGTGGTACGGGAAGCGGCAAATCATCGCTGATCAACCTCATCACCAGGTTCTACGATGTGACGGAAGGCGAGATCCTTTTGGACGGCAAAGATATCCGCAGCATCAGCCTCAGCCAGCTGAGAGATCAGATCGGACTGGTGCCGCAGAAGGGCGTCCTTTTCTCAGGAACCATCGCAGACAACCTGCGGTACGGAAGAGAAGACGCCACGGACGAAGACCTGATGGAAGCCGTGCGCATCGCCCAGGCAGAAGACTTCATAAGCGAAAAACCGGAGGGCATCTACACAGAGATCGCCCAGGGCGGGACCAACGTGTCGGGCGGCCAGAAGCAGCGACTGAGCATCGCCAGAGCCCTGGTCAAAAAGCCACTCATATACATCTTCGACGACAGCTTCTCCGCCCTGGACTTCAAGACGGACAAGGCCCTCCGCAAAGCATTGGCGGAGAACGTGAAGGACAGCACCTTCATCATCGTCGCCCAAAGAATCAACACGATCCTGGACGCCGACCAGATCCTCGTTATGGACGAGGGCCGGCTGGTAGGCAAAGGGACCCACGAAGAACTCATGCAAAGCTGTGACGTCTATCGCGAGATCGCCCTTTCGCAGCTGAGTGAAGCGGAACTGGAAAGGAGGTGAGGGCATGGCAGAAGCAAGAGAACAAAGACAAGCACCGGGAAGCAGACCGAAGAACAACGCGAGACCCGGAGGCCCTGCCGGCAAGATGATGCCGGGAGAGAAAGCCACCGACTTCAAAAAGACCATGAAGACCCTCATCGGATACCTGGCCGTCTATAAGATCCGCCTGATCATCGTCTTCGTTTTCGCCGTTGGGAGCACGCTTTTCAGCGTCATTTCCCCGACGATCCTGGGAAGCGCCACAGACGTGGTGGTAAAGGGACTTCTCGGCGGGAACATGGACTACGGCGCACTTTTGTATATCCTCATGATCCTTCTGGCGCTCTATGTCGCGACTCTGCTCTTCGGAGTCGTGCAGGGGTGGCTCATGGCCGATATATCGCAGAACGTCATATATACTTTGCGTGAAAAGATGTCGGACAAGCTGGACAGACTGCCGCTGAAGTACTTCGATAACATGACCCACGGGGAGATCCAGAGCCGTATGATCAACGATATCGAAACGGTGAACCAGAGCCTTTCGGCCAGCCTGACCCAGATGATCACGAGCTTCATCACCATCGTTGGTATCCTCGTGATGATGATACGTATCAGCCTCATCATGACGGCCATGGCGGTGCTGGTGATCCCGCTTTCGATGCTGGTGATCAAGGTCGTTGTGGCAAGATCGCAGGGCTATTTCAAGAACCAGCAGGCGTTCCTCGGAAGCGTCAACGGTCACGTGGAAGAGATGTACACGGGCCACGATATCATCAAGGCCTTCAATCGCGAGGATGAGTCGGAGAAGGTGTTCAACGAATACAATGACAAACTCTACGAGAGCGCGTGGAAATCGCAGTTCCTGTCGAGTCTGATGATGCCGCTCACGGGATTCATCGGCAACCTGTCATACGTGGCAGTGTGTCTGCTGGGAGGATTCCTGGCCATCAAAGGCACGATTTCCATCGGCAATATCCAGGCGTTCATCCAGTACGTCAGGAACTTCAACCACCCGATCCAGCAGGTGGCGAACGTGGTGAACCAGCTCCAGTCCACAGCCGCTGCGGCAGAGAGAATTTTTGAACTCATTGAAGCGGAGGAAGAAGTGGGGCTGGGGCAGGCGCCGGAACAGGAAGTGGAACTGGAAGATGTGAAGGGACACGTATACTTCGACCACGTCTCCTTTGGATATAAGGAAGATGAACCAGTGCTCAAAGATTTCTCGTTCCACGCTTATCCGGGGCAGACGGTGGCCATCGTGGGGCCGACGGGTGCCGGCAAGACGACACTGGTGAAGCTGCTCATGCGGTTCTATGAGATCAATAAGGGAGCGATCTACGTGGACGGCTACGACATCACAAAGTTGAGCCGTGAGAATCTGAGAAGTATGTTCGGTATGGTGCTTCAGGAGACGTGGCTGAATAACAGTTCCATAAGAGAAAATATAAGATACGGGTGCCCGGAGGCCACCGACGAAGAAGTAGAAGCGGCCGGCAAAGCCGCGTACATCGACCACTTTGTGCGGGCGCTGCCGCAGGGGTATGATATGCCGATCAATGAGGAGGCGACGAACCTTTCGCAGGGGCAGAAGCAGCTCATCACGATCGCGAGAGCCATCCTCTCCGATGCGCCGATCATGATTTTGGATGAGGCAACGAGCTCGGTAGATACGAGGACGGAAGTGATGATCCAGCAGGCTATGGACAACCTTACAAAGGGGCGCACCAGCTTCGTCATCGCCCACCGCCTTTCTACGATACGGAATGCGGATCACATTTTAGTAATGGATCACGGAAACATCGTGGAGCAGGGCAGTCACGAAGAACTGCTGGCGAAAGACGGGTTCTACGCGAGCCTGTACAACTCGCAGTTCGCCGAAAACTAAAGCTGATTACGATCAGAGGAGATGAGGGATTCCTTGTCTTCTCTGGTCAGTTTTTTTATCTGGGCTTCCCGGTGGAGTCCTTCGCTTCGGTCCTCCACGTACTCGAGGTAGACGGGGACGACCGGCAGGCGGCTTCTCGTGTACTTGGCACCTTTGCCGGAGTTGTGGGAGATGATGCGGGCGGCGAAGTCCGTGGTCCATCCGGTGTACAGGCTGCCGTCCGCGCAAAGCATCATGTATACGCAGTGACCGCGGGGGTATTCTTTTGTGGCATCGTATTTCGTGGTTATGGTTTTCATATGGTCATTATCTGCCACGAAAGCCCCAAAGTCAAACGAAATGGTAGAGTGACGAAAGTGGAGGTATATGGTATAATAAAAACGCTTAGGTTTAGAGACAATTTTTTATTATTTGGAGGTAATCAAATGATTTCAAAAGTGACGGATTCCATCCTTTACGTTGGCTGCAACGATCACGATCTGGATCTGTTCGAGGGTCAGTATATCGTTCCTAACGGGATGGCCTATAACTCATATGTTATTCTTGACAACAAGACCGTGGTCATCGATACCATGGACAGAAGCAAGACGGACGAGTGGCTCGGCAACGTGGCTGAGGCTCTCGGCGGCAAGAACCCGGACTACCTGTTGGTACAGCACATGGAGCCGGATCACTCCGCATCCATCTTCGCATTCCTGGAGAAATATCCGGAAACGACGGTCATCGGAAACAAGAAGACGTTCACGATGATCGGACAGTTCTTCCCTGCGCTGGAGCTGAAGAACACGCTCACAGTAGAGAACGGCAGCAGCCTGCAGCTGGGCGAGCACACTTTGAACTTCGTATTCGCACCGATGGTGCACTGGCCTGAAGTTATCATGACGTACGAGTCCGCTGAGAAAGTTCTCTTCTCCGCTGACGGATTCGGTAAGTTCGGTGCTCTGGACGTGGATGAAGACTGGGCTTGCGAGGCAAGAAGATACTACTTCGGGATCGTTGGTAAATACGGTGCTCAGGTGCAGAACGTGCTGACAGCAGCGGCGGCTCTGGACATCAAGACGATCTGCCCGCTCCACGGACCTGTCCTCAAGGAGAATCTGGGATACTACATCGACCTCTATGACAAGTGGTCAAGTTACACACCGGAAGACGACGGCATCTGCATCTGCTACACATCCGTATACGGCAACACAAAGCGCGCAGCGGAGATCCTCCACGACAGACTCGTGGAACTGGGAGTTCCTATCGTTGAGATCAGCGACCTGGCAAGATGCGACATGGCAGAAGCCGTAGAAGATGCCTTCAGATACGACACACTCGTACTGGCTACGACGACATACAATTCGGAGATCTTCCCGTTCATGAATCAGTTCATCGATCACCTGACGGAAAGAAACTTCCAGAACAAGAACGTTGCCTTCATCGAAAACGGTTCATGGGCACCTACAGCAGCCAAGGTCATGAAGAAGAAGCTGGAAGGCTGCAAAAAGCTGAACTTCATGGAAAACACCGTAACGATCAAGTCCGCCCTCGACACCAACTCACTGGGAGATCTGGAACTTCTGGCTCAGGAACTGGCTGCACTGTATAAGGCACCGGAAGTACCTGCAGAAGAAGAGAAGAAGCTGGATCCTACGGCACTCTTCAAGATCGGTTACGGACTCTACGTTGTGACATCCCACGACGGAAACAAGCACAACGGTATGATCTGCAACACTGTTACACAGGTCAGCGACAACCCGAACAGGATCGCCGTCAACATCAACAAAGCGAACTACACCTGCGAGATCATCCAGAAGACAGGCAAGCTGAACGTCTGCGTTCTCAACCAGGATGCACCGTTCTCCATCTTTAAGCACTTCGGATTCCAGTCCGGACGCAAAGTCGACAAGTTCGAGGACTTCGAACACGCCGGCATCTCAACGAACGGCCTGAAGTATCTGGACAAGTACGCCAACGCATACATCTCCGGTAAAGTCATCGACACTGTGGACCTCGGATCCCACATGATGTTCATCTGCTCCATCCC
>CAMOWO010000052.1 GCA_946628525.1 uncultured Bacillota bacterium
TTCCCCGGATGTAGCCTAACATCTCGTCCCCCCAAGGTCCGCCCTCCTCATAAGCCGCCTGACAGGCTGCCATGCTGAGCATTCCCGCCCAGCCGAAGCTGATGCGGTCCATCTCATCCTTGTATGCCCTTCTCATCTCTTTATTGGCGATGAAAATATTCGAGATCTGAAGCCCCGCCAGATTGAAGGTCTTGCTCGGCGCCGTGCAGATGCACGTATTGTTCAGGATCTCCTCTGAGATCGTCCCGATCGGTGTATGTTTATGAGGCGCATAGACGAAATCGCAGTGGATCTCGTCGCAGACCAGCTTCACTTCGTGCTTCAGGCAAAGCTCCGCCGCTTGCGCAAGTTCCTCCCGCGTCCATACTCTGCCCACAGGATTGTGCGGACTGCAAAGGATCATCAGGCTCACATCCGGTCTCGCCAGTTTCTCCTCCAGGTCCTCGAAGTCCATGGTATACCTCTCCCCGTCGTACTTCAGAGGATTGTTCACGATGACCCTGTCGTTCTTCGTGATCACGTTGCTGAAAGGATAGTAGACAGGCTGCTGGATCACCACGCCGTCTCCGGGCTTCGTGTACACCCGTACGGCGGCCGAAAGTGCGAATACGACCCCCGGCGTCTGCACCAGCCACTGCCTCTTCACATCCCATCCGAATCTCTGAGAGAACCAGTTCTTCACGGCCCCAAAGTATTCGTCGGTGATCATGGTATAGCCGAAGATGCCGAAATCCGCCAGCTGCTTCAGCCTGTCCGTCACCGCCTGGGGCGTTCTGAAATCCATATCCGCCACCCACATGGGCAGCACGTCCCGGGGCATATCGAACATCCCATGCCCGTCGTATTTCATAGAACCCGTATTCTCTCTGTTTATGATCTCATCAAATCTGCTCATATTCCTGTGATCCCCATTCCGATCCAATATACGATGATGGCGGCGATCCATGCGATGACGCACTGCCACACCACCACGCCCGTGGCCCATTTCGCACCCATCTCTCTTTTGATGGAAGCGATGGCTGCCACGCAAGGTGTATAGATAAGGCTGAAAGCCAGAAGTGCTGCTGCCTGTACAGTTGTCATGGCCGCCGTCACACCGCCTCCGTAGAGGATGCCCAACGTAGCCACGACGCTCTCCTTTGCAATGAATCCGGTGATGAGCGCCGTACAGATCTTCCAGTCACCGAGACCTGCCGGCATCAGGATCGGCGAGAGCCAGCCGGCGATGATGGCCAGGATGCTGTCCTGAGAGTTCGATACCATGTTGAGATGGGTATCGAAGCTCTGGAGGAACCAAATGACGATAGTGGCCAGCATGATGATGGTGAAGGCCCTTTCCAGGAAGTCCTTCGCCTTATCCCAAAGGAGTCGCACCACGTTCCCCGCTCCCGGCAGTCTGTAGTTCGGAAGTTCCATGACGAAAGGTACCGCCTCTCCTTTGAACAGCGTCTTCCTATAGAGAAGCGCGATGAGGATCCCCACGGCGATGCCTCCGAGGTACAGGGCTGCCATGATGAATCCGCCCTTCCCCGGGAAGAAAGCGTTGATGAAGAATCCGTAGATCGGAAGTTTCGCGCTGCAACTCATGAACGGCGTCAGAAGGATGGTCATACGACGGTCCCTCTCACTTGGCAGGGTCCTGGTGGCCATGACGGCCGGGACCGTGCAGCCGAAGCCGATGAGCATCGGGACGATGCTCCGTCCCGAAAGTCCGATCCTTCTCAGCATCTTATCCATGAAGAAGGCGACTCTTGCGATATAGCCGCTGTCCTCCAGAAGGGACAGGAAGAAGAACATGGTGACGATGATCGGCACGAAGCTCAAAACACTTCCTACGCCTTCGAAGATCCCTTTTATGATAAGGCCGTGGATGGCCGCGTTCATATCCACCGCCGTCAGGAAGGCATCCATTTTCTCTGTAAGGAATCCGATCCCCACGGCCAGCGCCTCCTGGAGCCATGCTCCGATGACGTTGAACGTCAGCCAGAACACAAGGACCATGATCCCGGCAAATGCAGGGATGGCCGTGTATTTACCCGTGAGGAAGCTGTCGATTTTCTCACTTCTCTTATGTTCCTTCGATTCTGCCGGCTTTTTGACCGCCTCGCGGCAGACTTTTTCGATAAAAGCAAAGCGCATGTCGGCGATGCTGGCGCTTCTGTCGAGACCCCGCTCTCTTTCCAGCTGGACCAGTATGTGCTCCAGAAGATCCTTCTCGTTGTCATCGAGTGCCAGCTGGTCCAGGAGGACATCGTCGCCCTCGATGAGTTTGGAAGCCGCGAAACGAAGAGGCACACCTGCACGTTTTGCATGGTCATCGATCAGGTGCTTCACGGCGTGGAGGCACCGGTGAAGGGCTCCCCCGTTATCATCCTCGCCGCAGAAATCCTGCTGCACCGGTTTTTCCTGATATTTAGCCACGTGAACGGCGTGCTCCGTAAGCTCCCGGATGCCCTGCTTTTTGGCTGCCGAGATCGGTACCACAGGAACGCCCAGCAGCTGCTCCATCTCGTTGATGTCGATGGAGCCGCCGTTTCCGGTCAGCTCGTCCATCATGTTGAGCGCAACTACCATCGGGATGTCCATCTCCAGAAGCTGCATGGTCAGATACAGGTTCCGCTCGATGTTCGTCACGTCCACGATGTTGATGATGGCCTTCGGCTTCTCGTTTAGGACGAACTGCCTCGAAACGAGTTCCTCGCTGGAATACGGCGACATGGAATAGATCCCCGGAAGGTCCGTGATGGACGTATCCGGAAAGCCTTTGATGTGGCCGTCCTTGCGGTCCACCGTCACTCCCGGGAAGTTGCCCACGTGCTGGTTCGATCCCGTCAGGGTGTTGAACAGCGTCGTCTTGCCGGAGTTCTGGTTTCCTACGAGTGCAAAGGTCAGCTCCGTGCCCTCAGGAAGCGGCTGCTCCACACTCTTATCGTGAAAACGGCCCGTTTCACCAAGACCCGGATGCTCCTTTTCTTTTTTCTTAAAAGGCCCCGCGGCCTTCGCGTTCTGCGTCAGTTTATTGATGAGCTCGATCTCGATCTTGGCCGCATCGGCGAGACGCAACGTCAGCTCGTATCCATGGACACGAACTTCTATCGGGTCGCCCATCGGCGCAGCCTTGATAAACGTCAGCTCCACACCCGGGATCATACCCATGTCAAGAAGATGCTGTCTGAGAGCGCCTTCTCCTCCGACGCTCTTTACGACAGCACTCCTGCCTGTCTGTAATTCATCTAACCTCATACTCACTTACCTTAAAACACTTATATCAATTCAATTTGCTGCTATCATCGTAGCCGTCGTCCCGGTCCTGGGTGGCGATGAGTTCCGCAAAGGACACTACGTAATCGCTGAGCTCATAATCCAGCGCCCCTGTGAAATCGTATCGGTAGGCGCCTCCCCCCAGCTTTTCCATCCGGGCAGTGGTCACGGCATCCCGCAGGCACTGGGACATGTCTTCCGTCCCGTCATCGGAGAAAAGCTCCACCTGGGACTCCTCGCAGTACCAGTTCCGGAATCGGTACACCTCGTCTGCCAGTTTCCTGATGTCGTCCTCATCCTCTGCGTTGGTGAACATCCCGGCGATGCTGAGCTTGATCTGATGCAAAAGCGTGTAGATCTCCTCGGAATCCTCCGGAAGTCCCTCCAGCACATCGTCAAAGTATTCTTCTGTGATGGCCGCCGCCGTATCCTTATCCACGTCCTTGAAGAGTTGATAGACCGCCTCCGGCGTGATATAACTTTCGCTTTCCAAAAGATCTGCCATGGTTTCGAAATACACGAATTCCGATGGATCCTCGATATCCAGATAGGCGAGAAGTTCTTCGTAATCCATTGTTATTCCCCTTTCTCCAGGTCGAAGTTCTTGAACTTGACCTTGGCATCCTCTTCCCCTTCAAAAATAGTATCGATCATGTTGATGAAGTTCTCACTGAGGTCGCTGGCATAGAAGATGTTCTCGTACTCCGAGCCGCATGCCAGTGCATCGCGCTGCGTCAGGATGTCCGTGATGGTGTCCACGATGATATCCGACGGATTGATGATCTCCACATCGGGATAAAGCTGCCCCAGGTTCTTGCGGATCAGTGGATAATGGGTGCAGCCCAAGACCACCTTGTCGATGTGATTCTTCTGAATAAACTCGTCCATGTAGTAGCGGATCGTAAGATCCATGATCTCGTTTCTGATGATCCCTTCTTCGATGAGAGGAACGTATGCAGGACACGGGGTCTGATAGAGGTTTATGTCCCCGTTCATCTCCCGGATCAGGTGCTCATATGCTCCGCTGGCGATGGTGACCTTCGTGCCGATGATACCCACGTTGTCATCCTTCGTGCAGGTGTCCGCCACCCTCCTTGCCGCCGGCTCGATGATGCCAACGATGGGGATCTGCGGGAATTTCTTTCTCAGATCCTCCAGGCACGTGGCGCTCACCGTATTGCAGGCGATGACGATCATCTTCACATCTTTGCTTACGAGAAACTCTGCGATCTCGCTGCTGAATGATCTGATCGTGCTGATGGCCTTGGAACCGTACGGTGTTCTGGCTGTATCTCCGAAATATATGATCTTCTCTTCAGGCAGTCTTTTCATCAGAGGACGGACGCATGTGAGCCCCCCGAGCCCCGAATCAAAAAAACCAATAGGCCTGTTATCCATGTTCTATATTACCTCCGTAAACTATGTTATAATAACATCTGCAATTATAACATAATACATATTAGAATCAAAGAAAGCGGAGGAAATTATGAGCTCTGAAAGACTCAGGACCAGAGATCAGATCGAACAGAAATACAAGTGGGATATCGAGGCGATGATCCCGGACGAAAGTGTCATCAAGCCTGCCCTTTCGGACATCAAAGAGCGGGCGGAGCAGTATAAGACGAAATACATCGATACACTGACCTCGTCGGCTGAGACTCTTGCAGAAGCTTTCACGGAGAAGGATGAGATCTGGCAGGATCTCGAGAAATACTACGTTTACGCCCATATGCGCAGGGACGAAGACAACGGCAACGACAAGTATCAGGCCCTGGCCGATATGTGCATGAGCGTCATCGCCGCAGTCACGGCATCCCTGTCCTTCTTCACGCCCCTTCTTCTCTCTGAGAAGGAAGAGGTCCTTCGGGGATATATCAAAGAGAACCCTTCCCTGGCCCTCTATGAGCACGCCATCGACGAAAGTCTTCGTCAGAAGGCTCACGTGCTCACGCCGGCAGAAGAAAACATCATGGCCCAGCTTTCGGAGGTCACCCAGGCCACAGGAGACATCTTCACCATGCTGAACAATGCGGACCTGAAGTTCGGCACCATCAAAGGGGAAGACGGCAAGGAGGTCGAGCTCACCCACGGAAGTTACATCAAATGCATGGAGAGCCACGACCGCACCCTGCGAAAGAATGCGTACGATGCCATGTACGGAGCCTACAAAGGTCTCATCAACACCATCGCATCGACATACAGCACGAATACAAAAAATGACGTCATTAACGCCAGACTGCGTCACTTCCCGTCTGCAAGGGAAGCTGCCCTCTCCGAGGACAATATCCCTTCGGAAGTCTACGATAATCTCGTGAAGACCGTAAACGACAGCCTCCCGCTCATGCATCGGTATATGGAACTGAAGAAACGCATGATGGGACTGGATGAGCTGACGATGTACGATATCTATGTGCCTCTCATCAAACTTCCGGAGAGAAAGATCCCGTATGAGGAAGGACTGAACATCATACGAGACGCCCTGACACCTTTGGGAGAAGAGTATCTGCAGCGCATGAACGAAGGGATCTCCCAGCGGTGGATCGACGTGTACGAGAACGTGGGTAAGACGAGCGGAGCGTACAGTTTCGGCTCATATGACAGCTACCCGTACATTCTGACGAACTATGCGGATACTTTGAAAGACGTGTTCACGGTGATCCACGAGATGGGTCATTCCATGCATTCATCCTATACGAGGGAGAATCAGCCGTTCATCTACGGGAGCCACTCCATCTTCACTGCT
>CAMOWO010000053.1 GCA_946628525.1 uncultured Bacillota bacterium
ACCTTCGCCGTGAATCCTTTCTCATCAAAAGGACTCCGCTCCGGATCTATCGGTGTGATATGTGAAGCCTTATTTTCTGACATCTGGCCAGCAGGATACAGTCCATTTGCATCCTCCGGACTTCCTGACAGGAATGATTCGAATTCATCTGCAGAAACAGGCTTCGAAAAATAGTAGCCCTGAGCGATATCGCATCCCAGTTCTTTGAGGGCCATCATCTGTTCTTCTGTTTCTACACCTTCCGCGATGACCGGCAGACTGAGTCTCTTCGCAATGTCAAGTATCGCCTCGATGATCCTTGTGTCCTGCTTTTTGTCAAAAGCGTTACGAACAAACATCATGTCTAGTTTCAGTGCGTCGATCGGAAGATTCGATATCATATTGAGGGAAGAATATCCTGTCCCGAAATCATCCATTTCGATGAGAAATCCGTGACGTCTGAGCTTGTTTACGATCTCAATAATGTATTCAGAATCATTCGTATAGGCAGACTCCGTGATCTCGAGCAGAAGCTCGTCAGCATCGAGTTCATATTCTTCGAGAAGCTCCAGCAAATAGGAGAGCATATCAGGATCATAAAGATCCACCCTTGAAAAATTCACAGATACCGGCACGGCTTTGCCGTACCTGTCCTTCCAGTCTCTGATCTGGGCCGACACGGCTTTCCATACGTAGAAGTCCAGTTTTTGGATCAGTCCATTGTCCTCAAACAGCGGAATGAAGATTCCGGGACTGAGAAGGCCGTGTTTCGGATGCTGCCAGCGGACCAGCGCTTCTGCACTCGCCACGAAAGGCTCCGAACCGCGGATATCGTACTTCGGCTGATAGTTTATAATAAACTCTTTATTGTCAAGTGCATCATAGAAGTCCTCCACAAGCTGCTGGGTGAAGAGTTCACTCTCATGGAGGGACTTATCATACAGCGCGATGGCTCTCGTGTAGTCACCTTTGACAGTATCGCAGGCCATTTTGGCCCTGTAGAAGCGGCGCTCGATCTCGATGTCCTTGTCAACCGCCGCATACACGCCCATCCGCAGATGGATCCTGCCGGTGTCGCTCTCCTCCCCCATGCAGTCAGAAGCACTGTCCAGTATGGCCTGGTAATCACTTCTGTGCAGGCAGTAGACCAGGAAAATATCACTTTCCCGTCTGCATACGATGCCGCTGGACTCCTCCACGCAGGACCTCAGGCTCTCACCGATGCGGCGAAGCACCTGGTCCGCATGCTTCTTGCCGTATCGCTCGTTGATCATCTGAAAATGATTCACGTTGACGACGATGGCATCCATGACCGTTTCTTTGTGGAACCGGTCGAACTGCTCTGCGTACCGGTAGAAATATTCTTTGTTGTACAGTCCCGTCGTGCTGTCTCGCTCCGTGGAGTTGATGATATCTCTGTCTTCCGACAGCTCGATGGTCTTCTGGATCCTGGCTTCGATGATCTCCCGGCTCGGATACGGCTTGCTGATAAAATCAGTTGCCCCCAGAGAAAGGCTGGTGACCTCCGAATCCGCATCGGCCGTAAGGACGATGACCGGTATGGACCACAGAGACGGCTCCGACTTCATGATGCAGAGTACTTCATGACCATGGATCCCCGGAAGGATCAGATCCAGCAGCACAAGACTCAGGGTATCGCTATTCTTTCTGATGATCTCAAGAGCTTCCTCCCCCGTCTCTGCACTGAGGATGCTGTAGTTGTCCTTGAGCATCTCGATCAGGATCTCCCTGTTTATGAATTCATCCTCTACGATGAGGATGCGTCTTTTACCATCGTTCGAATGGAATTTAAGATGGCTGTCTAACATTACACCTTTTCCTCTCAGATGATCTCATTGTGGAAACAGCTTTCGGCTCCCGTATGACATGCAGGGCCCTTCTTGTCCACCAGCACCACGATGGCATCGTAATCGCAGTCTGCGATGAGCGCCGTCACCCTCTGGGTGTTGCCGCTGGTCTCCCCTTTTCTCCAAAGTTCCTGCCTGCTCCTGCTCCAAAAGCACGTCCGCTCCTCTCTGATGGTGATCTCCAAAGATTCGCGGTTCATATACGCAAGTGTCAGCACCTGCAAAGTGTGGGCGTCCTGCACGATAGCGGGCACGAGTCCTCTATCGTCGAACTTTATCTTGTCCAGATCGAAATCAAGATCTTCTATCTTCATATGAATCTCCTAAAGTCTCACTTCGATACCTTCCCCTCGGAGGTATTCCTTGAGATCTCTTATCTTTATTTCTTTATAGTGGAAGATGCTGGCGGCAAGGCCCGCGTCCATTCCTTTGTGTCTGAAAAGCTCGGAGAAGTCCTCCATCTTGCCGGCTCCGCCGGAGGCGATGATCGGCACGTTCACTCTCGATGCGATCTCGTCCAGAAGCTCCAGATCGAAGCCGCCTTTGACGCCGTCCGTATCGATGCTGTTCACCACCAGTTCTCCGGCGCCGCTGTTGACGCCGTTTATGACCCATTCCATGGCGTCGATGCCGGTGTTCTCCCGGCCGCCTTTGGAGAAGATCTTGAAACTGCCGTCCACTCTCTTGATGTCCATGCTCAGCACGACGCACTGATCGCCGTACTTTCTTGCAGCTTCATAGATGATGTTCGGGTTTCGGATGGCACCGCTGTTGACGCTGACCTTGTCTGCGCCGCACTTGAGCACCCGGTCGAAATCATCCAGTGTATTGATGCCGCCTCCTACCGTAAGGGGGATGAAAATCCGGGAGGCCACCTTCGTCAGGATATCCGTGAAAAGAGTCCTCTCCTCCACGCTTGCGGTGATATCATAAAAGACGAGTTCGTCTGCTCCTTCTTCATTGTAGAATTCGGCCATTTCAACGGGATCCGCCACATCCTGGATCCCTTCAAAATTCATTCCTTTGACTACTCTGCCGTTTCTCACATCGAGGCAGGGTATGATTCTCTTCGTGATCATGTCTTACCTTTCGCTATCTACCAAGTTCCACAGCCCTCGCAAGGTCCAGCACGCCGCTGTAGATGGCCTTGCCCAGGATGGCTGCGTCGCATGTTTTCTTAAGACTTACTATCTCCTCTTCGAAACTGATCCCGCCTGAAGCTGTCACGTTCAGGCCTTCGATCTCGTGGAGTTTCTCATAGACTTCCAGATTGGTGCCCTGAAGGCTTCCGTCTCTGGAAATATCGGTGTAAATGACCTGGCTGACGCCGATATCTCTCAGATAGCGGCAGAACTCCAGACCTTCCGTATCCGTGATCTCTTTCCATCCGTTCACGGCGACGAAACCATCTCTGGCGTCGACACCGACGGCGATGCGTTCTTTATACTTGGCGACCATTTCCTCCAGGAATGCAGGATCCTTGACGGCGATGGTCCCCAGGATCACGCGCCCTACGCCAAGGTCGAGATACTGGCGGATCCTCTCCTCGTCTCTGATGCCTCCTCCGACTTCCACGTACATCTCCACATCGGAGACGATGCGCCGGATCGTGTCGAAGTTCACCAGGGCACCGTCCTTAGCGCCATCCAGGTCCACCAGGTGGAGGTAGGATGCGCCGGCTTCTTTGAAGGATCTGGCCACATCCACAGGGTCGTCACTGTATACCGTCATCTGGTCGTAGTCACCCTGAAAGAGCCGTACGGCCTTGCCGTCTCTTAAGTCTATGGCGGGAAAAATCTTCATCGTCTGTCCTCCTATATGTCCATGAATGCGCTCAGGATGCCCATGCCCACCTTACCGCTCTTCTCCGGGTGGAACTGGGTGCCGTAGACGTTGCCGCTTCGGACAGCTCCTGTGATGGTGATCCCGTATTCGGATGTTGCGATGGTACTGTCTGCGCAGTCTCTCCCGTAGAAACTGTGGACGTAGTACACGCAGTCACCCTGCTTGATATTTTTGAAAAGAGGCTCCCCTTCTGTGAAGCTCAGTGCGTTCCAGCCGATGTGCGGGACCTTCAGTTCTTCTGTTCCCGCAGGTGTGGTGATGGTCCCTTTGCCTGCCGCCTTCAGGTCCTCTGTGATGGAGGCGACGGTGCCTTTCACGAGGCCCAGACCTTCGTGCACGCCGTATTCGTGGCTCTCCTCGAAGAGAAGCTGCATGCCCAGGCAGATGCCCAGCATCGGCTTGCCCTGATCCACCTGCTCCAGGATCGTATCCACAAGTCCTGTGGCCCTCAGTTTGGCGATGGCATCCTCGAAGGCGCCGACGCCCGGCAGGATGATCCTGTCCGCTGCTTCCAGATCCGCTGCCTCTGCCGTGACCTTCGTCTCAGCGCCCAGGTAGTCCAGTGAGGCTCTCAAAGAGAAGAGGTTGCCCACTCCGTAATCTATTATCGCTATCATTATCGTTTCTCCTTAAAGGACGCCCTTCGTGGAAGGGATCTCGTCCGCGTATTCTTCTTCTATGGCGCAAGCTTCTCTGAGGGCTCTGCCCATGCACTTGAAAATGCCTTCGATGATGTGATGGGTGTTCTCTCCTTCCAGAAGTTTGACATGGATGGTAAGGTCCATGGCTCTCGCCATTCCCAGGATGAACTCCTTCACCAGTTCCGTGTCGAAATCGCCCACCTTCTGGGCCGGCATCTCCACATCGAAGCCGACGTAGGTCCTGCCGCTGATATCCACCGAAACGAGCACCAGCGTCTCATCCATTGGGATGATCTTCGTGCCATATCTTGTGATGCCGCGCTTGTCGCCCAGGCTCTCCTTGAAGGCCGTACCCAAAGCGATGCCGATATCTTCCGTCGTATGATGGTAGTCCACCTGGGTGTCGCCATTGCAGTCGATGGCAAGATCGAACCTGCCGTGCCTTGCGAAGAGCTCCATCATATGATCCAGGAATCCGCTTCCCGTATTGATCTCATAGGCCCCTGTCCCGTCGATCTCCAGGGCCAGCACGATCTTCGTCTCTTTCGTATCTCTAACTACTTTCTTTCGTCTCATGATGTCAACCTCGCTTCAAGGATCTCTTTCGTTGCTTCGATCAGTTCCTTCATATCCGACGGTGTCCCGATGGAAATGCGGACAAAGTCGGTGATCTTCGGATCGTCAAAATGTCTGACGATGATGTTGTATTTCCGGAGGGCCATGAAGTACTCCTCGCCGGAGATCAGAGGGCTCCTGACGAAAACGAAGTTCGATTTCGACGGAAGGACCTCGAATCCCATTCTCTCCATGTCTCTCATAAAGTTGTCACGTGTCGTCGTGATCAGCCGCGTGATCCTCTCAAAATAGTCGATATCCTTGATGGCTTCCTTACCTGCCACGATGCTGAGCCTTCCCAGATTGTACGGGTTGAAGCTGAACTTGATCCTGTTCAGATCCGCGATGAGCTGCTCATTTCCCATGGCATATCCGATGCGTGCTCCCGCAAGGCTCCTGGACTTCGACATGGTCTGGATCACCAGAAGATTATCGTAGTCGTCGATCAGTGTCACGGCGCTCTCCGCACCGAAATCCACGTAGGCTTCATCGATGATCACCAGATTCTCTTTGTTGTTCTCCAGGATGCTCCGGACTTCGCTTCTCGTAAGGGCGATGCCCGTAGGAGCATTCGGGTTCGTGATCACGATGGTCCCTCCCGCATGGTTGTAGTAGGAAGGCACCACCCGGAACTCCTCATCGAGAGGGATCTTGATGCCCTCAAGATGCATCATGTCGCAGAGCACGGGGTAGAAACTGTAGCTGATCTCCGGATAGACGATGATGTTGTCATCGTTACGGAACGCAAAGAATGCGAAGGCCAGAAGCTCATCGGAGCCGTTTCCCACCATGACCTGGTCAGGCCGGATCCCGAAATTCTCTGCGATGGCTTCGATGAGATCGGATGCTTCCGGATCCGGATACAGTCTCAGGGAATCCAGCTGGTCATCGCTGATAGCCCTAATCACTCCAGGTGCAGGAGGATACGGATTCTCATTCGTGTTGAGCTTGATGAGTCTTCCTACCACCTTCGGCTGTTCCCCCGGAGTGTACGGCTTTAATGTTCTGAGGTCGTTACTAAAAAATCTGCTCATTATTTC
>CAMOWO010000054.1 GCA_946628525.1 uncultured Bacillota bacterium
TTGCCGTAATAAAGAGTGCTCCCGGAAACCTTTACGATGAAATAGTACCAAAGGAGCCCCGGCTCCGCCGGCATGGTGATATCCACCTCATACATATCTTCTCCGGCAGGCTGCATATCGACGAAACGCTCTCCCGTCTCATCCTGCCAGAGTCTCACCTGCACCTGCTCCAGAGATTCACCCTCTTCCGGAACGACTTTTAGCGCGAGGTGAACAGAGGATCCGCTCACTGCCGCGCCAAAAGGTTTTCTGTATTGATTATCACGTGAATCGTGGTATAACTTCATTATTTACCATCGACGAGTTCGTCGTACATCTTTCTGTAGATTTCAGCTGATTTTGTCCAGCTCATGTCTGTTGCCATGGCATTCTGCTGGAGTTTGCGCCATGTCTTTGGCTCGTCGTACCAGATGGTGATGGCCTGATCGATGGTGACCATCAGACCGTTGGCGTCCGGGTCGTTGAAGGAGAAGCCGGTGGCTTCATCGCCGTAATCCCAGTAGCCTTTGACCGTGTCTTTGAGCCCTCCCGTCTTGCGCACGAGCGGGAGCGTGCCATAGCGCATCGCCATCATCTGGGCCAGTCCGCATGGCTCGAAGATGGACGGCATCATGAAGCAGTCGGCGCCGGCGTAGAATCTTTTGCTCAGGTCTTCATCGAACATGATCCTGGCCGCGATCTTGTTGCCGTACATGTAGTCTGCCAGCCTGCAGTCCTCCTCGTAATCCTCATCGCCCGTTCCCAGGATCGCCAGCTGCATGTCCCTGTCTGCCATCTGCGGCAGCAGGTACGTCACCAGATCCATGCCCTTCTGGGCCGTCATCCTGGTGACCATGGCAAAGAGCGGAACGCTCGGGTCCACCGGCAGCCCCAGTTCTTCCTGCAGTGCCAGTTTGCTCGCCAGTTTCTTATCCAAAGTATCCGCGTTGTAGTTCTCCTTCACGGACTTGTCCTTCTCCGGGTCGTATATCTTATAGTCGATGCCGTTTACGATGCCCCTGAGCTTGTAGCTTCTCGACCGGAAGAGTCCGTCCAGTCCTTCGCCGTACTCCGGTGTGCAGATGTTCATGGCGTACTCCGGGCTCACGGTGGTGACGATGTCACTGTAGATCACCGCGCCCTGCAAGAAGTTCACCGCGTCATCGTGGATCATCTGTCCTGCCGCAGGCGTTCCGTCCAGTCCCAGGATATCTCCGATGATGAACTTGTCATACTGACCCTGGAATTTCAGGTTGTGGATGGTGAAGATCGTCTTCACATCCCTGAGTTTCTCCACCTTCATGTACTGCTCGTGGAGGAACACCGGAACGAGGGCCGTATGCCAGTCGTTGCAGTGGATGATGTCCGGCTGGAGGATGTCCATGTTCACGATGGTCTCCAGCACCGCCTTCGAGAAGAAGGCCACGCGCTCACCGTCGTCGAACTCCCCGTAGAGCCTGTCCCGCATGAAGTAGTACTCGTTGTCCAGGAAGTAGAAGGTCACGCCCTTCTTTCTCAGCCTGAAAAGACCGCAGTACTTCATCCTCCATCCGAGAGGCACATCGTAATTTTTGACGAATTTCATCTTCGCTCTGTACTCTTCAGGGATCTGCTTCACCAGCGGAAGGATCACCCTGATGTCGTACTCCGAGGACTTGATGGCGGCAGGAAGGGATCCTGCCACATCACCGAGTCCGCCGCTTTTCATGAACGGCACTGCTTCGAATGCCGTGAATATGATCTGTTTCTTGCCCATACGTCAATGCCTTTCCTATCAAAGGGTCCTGCCCTTATCGATGACGATAGGAGCCTGAGATCCTCCTGTTACCTTCACTCCATCGTGTATCGTAACGTTCTTATCCAGTATCGCTCTGTCGATGACCACATCGCTTCCGATGTCCGCATGCTGCAGGATGATGCTGTTTCGGATCACAGCCCCCGACTCTATGTTGCAGCTTCTGAAAATAATGCTGTTCTCTACCGTTCCCTTGATGGTGCATCCTGCTGCAACGAGGGAATTCTTCACCGAAGATCCGTTGCAGAAATCTGCAGGGGCTTCGTCCTGGGCCTTCGTGTAGATGGTCCGCTCGCCTTTGAACAGTTCTTCCTTGACGTCATTCTTCAGAAGATCCATGTTCACCTTCCAGTACTGCACCAGGTTGCTGATCTTGCCGTAGTAGCCTTTGAATTCGTATGTGCCCACATCGAATCTCTCAAGATACATGCAGAGGATGTCCACCAGATCCATGTACTCCAGCGTCTCGAACCATCCGATGAAGTCCAGCAGGAACTTCCTGTCCATTACGAGACAGTCCATGAAGTAGTTCGCATCGCCGTAGGATTTCGTCGTGATCCCCGTGACGGTACCTTTGCTGTCCTTGGTGATGAAGAACCCTCTGTAATTCTCCGCATCCGCCACTACTTTTGTCACGAGAGTGATCGGCTTGGCCGACTCTTCGTGAGCCTCCAGAAGCGGTGTGTAATCCATGTTGTAGACATCACTGCTTCCCGTGATCACCACGTAATCCGCATTGTCCTTCTCGATGAACGCCTTGTTGGCGATCAGGTCTCTCATGAGGAACCGGTTGCCCGTCATCGTCACACCGAAGACAGAGCCCGGCATCACGAACATACCGCCGATCTTTTTGTCCAAAGACCATGGCTTGCCGACGCCTACGTGGTCGATGAGCGATCCCGAATTATACGGTGCGATGACTCCGACGGTAGTGATCCCGGAGTTCGCCATATTGGAAAGTGCAAAGTCGATGAGACGGTATCTTCCTCCGAACGGGATGGATGCCATCGTTCTCCTGTTGGTGAGACTCTCGAAATCTCCGCTGACATAATTTGCTGATATAAGTCCAATTGCTTTCATTTCTACGTCCCCCTTCCTAAATCGACAGGCACGCTTCGCCGTAAACGATAGTTTCTCCGTCCGCATCGCCGATGACTTCACCGTCCGGCACATCGACGCCCTCGTTGATGATGGCGTTGACGATTTTGCATCCTTTGCCTATGTGAGCATCCGGGAGCACGATGGACCGTTCGATCACCGTGTCTTCTCCGATCTCTGCGCCGGATCCGACGATGGAGCATTTAATAGTCCCGTTGATGTCGCATCCGTTACTGATGAGGGATTCCTGGATGCTGCCTTCCGGCCCTATGACCAGCGGCATGTGTGTATTGTTGTTGGAATAGATCTTCATATCATCGCTGAAAATGTTGAGATCTGTCTCTTCCATCATCTCCATCTGGCTGTCGTAGTAGCTGCTGATGGTTCCCACATCCCTCCAATATCCTTTGAATCTGTAGGCGCTGAGTTTCTTCCCTTCGCCCAGAAGTTTCGGGATGATGTTCTTGCCGAAGTCGTGATCGGACTCCTTGTCCTCGTGATCATCGAGGAGCGCCTTTCTCAGCACCTTCCATGAGAAGATGTACACACCCATGGATGCCAGGTTGCTGTCAGGCTCTGCCGGCTTCTCCGTAAACTTCGTGATGGTGTCGTTCTCGTCTACGGACATGATGCCGAACCGGCTGGCCTCTTCCATCGGCACTTCGATGACCGATACGGTAAGGTCTGATTCCGTATCCTCGTGATACTTCTGCATCGCGGCATAATCCATCTTGTAGATATGGTCGCCCGATAAGATCAGCACGTTATCAGGATCGTACATGTCGATGAAATCGATGTTGTGGTAGATCGCATCAGCCGTGCCCTCGTACCACTCACCGCCGCTCTGGCTGGCATATGGCGGCAGGATGTATACGCCGCCCTCTGCAACGTCCATATCCCATGCTTCACCGGTGGAGACATATTTGTTGAGAACCAGCGGTCTGTACTGTATAAGGATACCTACTGTATCGATACCTGAATTCACACAGTTCGACAAACTGAAATCGATGATCCTGTACTTACCTCCAAATGACACTGCAGGCTTGGCGATGTTCTTTGTCAGAAGTCCCAGTCTGCTGCCCTGTCCGCCTGCCAGCAGCATTGCAACACATTTTTTTCTCTTCATGATCTGCCTCCTTTTACCGACTCGTATCGGCTTAAGAAATTAAACTATAACTGATCTGTTTTCCAGATATCTTCCGCGTATTCTTTGATGGTCCTGTCGCTGGAGAAGAAGCCCGACCTTGCGATATTCACAAGGGACATCTGGTTCCAACGCTTCCTGTCGTTGTAGATCCCGTCGAGATTCTCCCACGCTCTATAGTAAGAATCGAAATCTCTCAGCACAAAGAATTCATCGTTGTGCTGCAAAAGGGCGTCGTATATTCCCCAGAAGTCGCATCCACTTCCCGCAAAGGTGCCGTCGATGAGCTGATCCATCATCTTCTTCAGTCCCGGAGACCGGCCGCACTCCCCGTATGCGGAGTAGCCGCCGTTGACGTAGATCTCCATCGCCTCTTCTGAGGTCAGACCGAAGATCTCCATGTTCTCAGAGCCCACCAGATCCTTGATCTCTACGTTGGCTCCGTCCAGCGTTCCCAACGTGATGGCGCCGTTCATCATGAACTTCATGTTTCCTGTACCGCTGGCTTCCTTCCCTGCGGTGGATATCTGCTCGCTGATATCGGCTGCAGGATAGATGAGCTGCGCATTCGATACACAGAAATTCTCGATGAAGATGACTTTGATCTTCTCGTTCACCTCAGGGTCGCTGTTCACCAGGTCCCCCACGCTGTTGATGAACTTGATGACTTCCTTGGCGAATCCGTACCCCTGAGCTGCCTTGGCCGCGAATATGAAAGTATACTTGTTCATATCCAGGGAAGGATCTTCTTTTAATCTGTTGTATGTGTGGAGCACCTTCAGGGCGTTCATCAGCTGGCGCTTGTAGCCGTGAAGTCTCTTGACCTGGACGTCAAAAATGGAGTCCGGGTCCACCTCGATGTGTTGATGCTCCCTGATGTAGTCCGCAAGTTTTACCTTGTTCTCTCTCTTGGATGCGGCCAGTGCTTCCAGGAAATCATCGTCTTCCTTGAACTGCTCCAGATCTCTGATCTTGTCAATGTCGGACTTCCACCCATCCCCGATCTTCTCCGTGATGAGCTTCGTCAGGGACGGATTGGCCTGCATCAGGAACCGCCGGAAGCTGACGCCGTTCGTCTTGTTATTGAATCTCTCCGGCTTCAGCGCGAAGAATTCTTTGAATACCGTCTCTTTGATGATATTGCTGTGGAGGGAAGAGACGCCGTTTACGGAATGGCTGCCGATGATGGACAGATTCGCCATCTTCACCTCGTTGTCCCAAAGCACCGACGTCGCCTTTGCGACTTCCTGCCAGTTCTCCAGGTCCTTCGGCAGGCTGTCCTGCCATCTCCTGTTGATCTCTTCGATGAACATGTAGATTCTCGGAAGGAGGGCCTTGAACTCACTGATCGGCCACTTCTCCAGTGCCTCCGGGAGCACCGTGTGGTTCGTGAAGGACATGGTCGCCTTCGTGATCTCCCAGGCATCGTCCCACTCCAGCTGCTCTTCATCGACGAGCACGCGCATCAGTTCCGGTATGCACATGGCCGGATGGGTGTCGTTGGTGTGCATGGACACTCTTTGCGGGAACTTGTCCCACTCATCCGTACCGTACTTTTCTTTGTAATCGCTGACGATGAGGCCGACGCCTGCAGCGCACAGGAAGTACTCCTGGCGGAGCCTCAGCTTCTTGCCCATGCCGTTGCTGTCATCGGGATAGAGGATGCTCGTGATGGCCTCGATCTCGCATTTCTTCTTCATGGCCTGGGCGTAGTCGCCCTTGTTGAAGGCCTCCATATCGATCTCGTCGTGAAGCGGCTGTGCGTCCCACAGGTACAAAGTGTTCACGTCCTTGCCGTCGTAGCCGATGATCGGCACTTCGTACGGCACCGCTTTGATGCAGTCGGCATCCTTAT
>CAMOWO010000055.1 GCA_946628525.1 uncultured Bacillota bacterium
ATGGAGCATGCCGACGTGATCTACGGCGTGACCATGCCGGAGAAGGGCGTATCTAAGGTCCTTTCCATCAACATGGGCGACAGTTTCGAGATATAGGCAAGAATAGGACAGATGCTTTAGATAAGGAGCAGAAACAATGTTTGAAAAGAAAAAATCTTTTTTCGGCAGGCTTTCGGAGCGTATCGGTGATGCCATCATGATGCACCCGAAGGTGGATGAGGAGTTCCTCGAAGAACTGGAGGAGATCCTGATCACATCGGACATCGGTATGGACACCACCATGCACATCGTGGAGAGGCTGAGAGAAGAGATCAAGATAAACAACATGACGAAGCCTGAGGTAGTGAAGATGAGGCTGGCCAAGATCATCGCGTCCCTCATGGACAAGAAGGAGAGCCAGAAGCTCACGGAGCAGACGCCTCTCGTCATCCTCATGATCGGCATCAACGGCGGCGGCAAGACCACATCCATCGGCAAGCTGGCTAACAAGCTGAAGAAGGAGAACAAGAAGGTCATGCTGGCAGCAGCAGATACCTTCCGTGCGGCAGCCGCAGAGCAGCTGACCATCTGGGCGGACAGAGTCGGCATCAACGTCGTGAAGCACCAGGAAGGCGCCGATCCTGCATCGGTAATATACGATGCGATCCAGAGCGCCAAGTCCAAGAACATGGACGTGCTGATCTGCGACACGGCAGGCCGTCTCCAGAACAAGAAGAACCTGATGGACGAGCTGAACAAGATGAACAAGGTCATCTCGAGAGAGTGGCCGGAAGCGGCAAGAGAGAACCTCCTGGTCCTCGACGCCACCACAGGCAAAAACGCCGTTTCTCAGGTAAAAGAGTTCGGCCAGGTGGCCGATATCACCGGTATCATCCTGACGAAACTGGACGGTACGGCCAAAGGTGGTATCGTGATCACCATCGCAGACGAGTACGATATGCCGGTGAAGTTCATCGGCGTAGGTGAAGGGATAGACGATCTGAAGGAATTTGACCCTAAGGAATTCGCAGAAGGGATTTTTGATGAGTAAACCGATCGTAGCCGTAGTAGGCAGACCTAATGTAGGCAAATCGACATTTTTTAATAAGGTAGTAGGCAGGCGAGTGGCCATCGTAGAGGACACTCCCGGCGTGACGAGAGACAGGATCTACGCCGAAGCAGAGTGGCGGGGGATCCATTTCGCCCTGATCGACACCGGGGGCATCGAGCCCGACAGCCAGGACATCATCCTCTCCCAGATGAGAGAGCAGGCGCAGATCGCCATGGACATGGCGGACGTGATCCTCTTCATGGTGGACGGCAAGGACGGCCTGACGGCAGCAGACCGTGAGGTGGGAGAGATGCTCTACAAGACGGGCAAGGAAGTCGTTCTTTGCGTGAATAAAGTAGACAAACCGGAGCTTCCGGATGACTTCTACGACTTCTACGAACTGGGACTGGGAGAGCCCATCGCCATCTCGTCAGTGAACATGCTCAACCTCGGAGACCTTCTCGACAGGATCGTGGAGAGCTTCCCGGAGGGAGCCGGTACGGAGGAAGAAGACGATATCAAGATCGCCGTCATCGGCAAGCCGAACGTGGGCAAATCCTCCCTGATCAACAGGCTTCTGGGAGAGAACCGCGTCATCGTTTCCCCGATCGCGGGCACCACGAGAGACTCCATCGACACACCTTTTGAGCAGGACGGAGAGAAGTACCTTCTCATCGACACCGCCGGCATCCGTAGAAAGAGCAAAGTAAACGAAGACATCGAACGATACAGCGTCATAAGAGCCGTGGCGGCCATCGAGCGCTGCGACGTATGTCTGCTGATGATCGATGCCCAGGAGGGCGTCACGGAGCAGGACAAGAAGATCGCAGGGGTGGCCCATGAAGCGGGCAAAGGCCTCGTCATCGTCGTCAACAAGTGGGACGCCGTAGAGAAAGAGACCAACACCATGCGGGACTTCAAACTGGAGGTGCAGTCGGAACTCACCTTCATGTCCTACGCACCGGTGATCTTCATCTCAGCCCTGACGGGACAGCGCGTCAGCAAAGTCATCGAGACGGCCAGGATGGTGGCGGCCAACAGAGCCATGAGAGTTCCTACGGGACAGCTCAACAGCCTGATCACCGATGCCACCATGATGAAGCAGCCGCCGTCGGATAAGGGCAAGCGGCTCAAGATCTACTATGTGACACAGGTTGGCGTCAATCCGCCGCTGTTCTCCTTCCAGGTGAACAAGAGGGCGCTGATGCACTTCTCATATTCAAGATATCTGGAGAACAAGATCAGAGAGAGTTTCGGATTCGAAGGAACGTCCCTGAAGTTCGTCTTCAGAGAGAAAGGGGAGAAGGATGACATTTAAGTTAGTGGCAGCATGCGTCATCGCGTATCTGATCGGCAATATATCACCGTCCACGCTCCTGGCAAGAGCCCACGGCATCGACATCAAGAAGGAAGGAAGCGGGAACGCCGGGACAACGAACGCACTGCGGGTGCTGGGCAAAAAAGCCGCCGTCATCACCCTCGTCATCGACATTCTCAAAGGTGTCGTATCCGTCTTCGTCGGGCTTCTTCTGGCGGGACACACGGGGGCCATGTACTGCGTGCTCTTCGTGATGCTGGGACACGTATGGCCGGTGCTGCTGAAATTCCGCGGAGGAAAAGGCATCGCAACATCCTTTGGAGCGCTGCTGGCCTTAGATCCGCTGCTGGCTCTGATCGAGCTGGGGATCGTGGCCGTGGTGACGCTGATCACAAAACGCATGTCGGCAGGCTCCATCGCAGGACTGATACTCCTGCCGGTGGTGTGCATCTTCCGGCAGCCGGACTTCGTATATATAGCCATAATTATAGCAATCATCATGCTATTCAAGCATAGAGCGAACATGATCCGTATCATTCACGGAGAAGAACCGAAGCTCAGTATATTAGACAAAAAATCAGATAATGGTGAGGAGGACAAAAAATGAGCAAAGTGGCAGTGATCGGTGCAGGAAGCTGGGGAACAGCTCTTGCGACAGTACTTGCAGGCAATGGCGAGGATGTTTACATCTGGGATATCGACAAAGCACATCTTCAGCGGATGGCTGACAATCATGAGAACGTCGACTATCTGCCGGGCGTGAAACTTTCGGAGAACATCAGGATGGTCATGGATGAGGCGGAAGCGCTGGATGGCGCAGACTTCGTTCTTTTCTCGGCACCTGCACAGCATTTTAGAAACGCACTTGAGACTGCGCTGCCTCACATCAGAGAAGATGCTGTCATCATCAACGTGGCAAAGGGCATCGAACGTCACTCCCTCAAGAGGATGTCCGAGATCGCATCCGATGTGATCGACCTGAACAGATACGTGGTGCTCTCCGGCCCGTCCCACGCAGAGGAAGTGGGTACGAGACAGCCGACCACCGTGGCAGCGGCATCCATCAATCTTGATATGGCAGAAAGAGTGCAGGATCTCTTCATGTCCGACAGATTCAGAGTCTACACCACAGAGGATATCGTGGGCGTAGAACTGGGCGGCGCGCTGAAGAACATCATCGCCCTCGGCGCCGGCATCTCAGACGGAATGGGATTCGGAGACAACGCCAAGGCAGCCCTGATGACGAGAGGACTGGCAGAGATCACGAGACTGGGCCTCAAACTGGGTGCCAAGCCTGAGACATTCGCCGGCCTTACAGGCGTGGGCGATCTCATCGTGACATGCACCAGCATGCACTCGAGAAACAGAAGATGCGGCATCATGATCGGAGAAGGAATGGATCCTGATGAAGCAACCGAGAAAGTCGGCATGGTAGTAGAAGGCATGTACACCACAGACGCAGCGTATGAGCTGGCCAAGAGAGTGGACGTGGAGATGCCGATCACAGAGACCATCTACAAAACAATAAGAGGAGAGATCAACGCCAAGCTCGCCGTTTCACTTCTCATGGAAAGAGACCGCAAACACGAGCAGGGCTAAGGTATAATGGAGATATTAGAAGGAAGAAAGTATAACATCATAACCTTCGGGTGCCAGATGAACGAACACGACTCGGAGACCATCGCGGGGATGCTCCAGGAAGAAGGCTGCATCCCTGTCCTCACAAAGGAAGAGTCGGATATCACCATCATCAATACGTGCAGCGTCAGAGAGAACGCGGACAAGCGGTTCTTCGGCACCCTGGGACAACTGAAGAAGATCAAAGAGAAGAACCCCGAGTACGTGGCCTGCGTCTGCGGGTGCATGATGCAGCAGCAGCACATCATCGATCAGGTGAAGAGCAAGTACCCATGGGTGGATATCATTTTTGGTACCCACAACATCGACAGGTTCCCGGATCTTCTCAAAAAAGTCACGCGGGAGAAGGTCAAGGCCGTGGAGATCTTAGAAGACCGGTCGGATATCATAGAGGGCCTGCCGGCCAGGCGCCTCTTCCGGCACAAGTCCTTCGTCAACATCATGTACGGGTGCAACAATTTCTGCACCTACTGCATCGTGCCGTACACGAGGGGACGAGAAAAGAGCAGAGACCCGGAGAACATCATACAGGAGATCCGAGATCTAGTGGCCGACGACGTGAGGGAAGTGACCCTTCTGGGCCAGAACGTGAACTCCTATAAAGGCGTGGACGGCTCCGGCAGACAGTGGGATTTCACAGATCTCATCTATCAGCTGAATGACATCGAAGGCCTCGACAGGATCCGGTTCATGACCTCCCACCCGAAGGATCTGTCGGATAAGCTGATACAGGCCTTCGCAGACTGCGAGAAACTCTGCAATTACATACATCTTCCGGTGCAGTCCGGAAGCAGCAGCGTTTTGAAGCGGATGAACCGCAAATATGACCGTGATCAGTACCTGACCCTCGTGGACAAGCTGCGGAGCAAGGTGCCGGAGATCACCATGAGCACCGACATCATCGTGGGATTCCCCGGGGAGACGGAAGAAGAATTCGAGGACACGCTGTCTCTGGTAGAACAGGTGAAGTACGACTCGGCCTTCACGTTCCTGTACTCCATCCGGCAGGGAACGCCGGCGGCGACCTACGAAGATCAGATCCCGGAGGCCGTGAAGCACGAGCGGTTCGAGCGGCTGGTGGACGCGGTGAACAGCTGCAGCGCCGCCAGAAACGCAGCCTACGTAGGCAGAACAGAGAAGGTCCTGGTGGAGGGCCACAGCAAAAGGAATGAAAGCACACTGACGGGAAGGACGGAAGGCTTCAAGCTCGTGGACTTCCCGGGAGACAGTTCATATATCGGTAAGATCGTAGATGTAGAGATCACAGAAGGCAAGACTTTCAGTCTCAAAGGAAAGATCAAGGAATAAACCTTACAGGATAACTTGTTAAGAAGGTGATGGATATGAAAGCATATAAGAGCGCCGCTCCTGCCAACGAGGCAGACAGGAAGGCCCTGCAGGAGACGGTAAGCGGAATGATCGATGAAGTAAAGGCACGCGGTGATGAGGCTCTGAGGGAGTACAATGAGAGATTCGATGACTGCCACAGAGAGCATCTGAGGATATCAGAAGAAGAGATCAGGGAAGCCTACGACTGCCTGGAGGCTTCGGAGATCGAAGATATCAAAGCCGCTGCAGCGAACATCCGGGCCTTCGCACAGGCACAGAGGGAGTCCATCGGAGAGGTCAAGGATTTCTCACCGGCTCCGGGGATCATACTGGGACACAGAGCGATCCCGGTGGATTCCTGCTGCTGTTACGTACCGGGAGGCGGATACCCGCTCTATTCCACGGCGCTGATGCTGGGGATCCCTGCCAAAGTGGCAGGCGTGGGCAGGATCGCGGCCTGCTCTCCTGTGATCAAGGGAACAGACAAGATCCACCCGAAGACGCTTGTGGCCATGGATATCGCCGGCGTCGACGAGATCTACGCAGTG
>CAMOWO010000056.1 GCA_946628525.1 uncultured Bacillota bacterium
TTCCTTCCTGCATCAGGGCGATGCCGGGAGATGATGAGGAAAGCAGCACTCTGCCGCCGGCGCATGCCGCTCCGAAGGCCATGTTCACGGCTGCCAGTTCACTCTCTGCCTGGAGGAACTGTCCGCCTGCCTTCGCAAGTTCCCTCGACATATATTCAGGAATCTCGTTTTGTGGTGTAATAGGGTAACCGAAGTAGAATCTGCAGCCGGCTCTGATGGCGGCGATGGCAAATGCTTCGTTACCCTTCATCAGTCTTTTCTCACTCATTTGCTTCTTCTCCTTCGATTTTATAGATCTCAATGGCGCAGTCCGGACACATGAGGCTGCATCCGATGCACCCGATACAATCATCTTCGTTTATTACCGCAGCCGGATGGTACCCCTGATCGTTCACTCCGCTCTCGTCGAGAGCCAGCACGTCCTTCGGGCATACCGTGATGCACAGTTCGCATCCTTTGCACCTCTCCGGTTTGATCATCACCTTAAATTTTTTCAAGACTACACCTCACTTCATTTCGTTCGCTTTGTCGCGTGCCACCAACGATTATGAGATATCATTGTTGCATGGAACAAAAAATCCGAAAAAGTCTATAGCACGCACTATTGTAATTCTACTGAACTTGAACTCAAATTTCAATGATTAAATGGCCACTTTTATGTATTCTTTTACGTACCGAAAGGGCTGAATCGTCGCACTTTTTTCGCATTTTTTGAGATATGAGCCGCAAGGCCCTGGGAACACGAAAAAACAGGGGCGATTTGCCCCTGCCTGTGTATACATTATTCAAAACAGTCCCCAGCTTACGCGTAATGGTACTTCTTCCTTCTTGTGATGAAAAAGTAGAGCGTGACGAAAAACGAGAAGAATTCCGCCCCGCAGGTGGACAGCCAGATGCCGTCTGTGCCGAAAAGCAGCGGCAGCAAAAGGATGGCCGACAGCCTGAACACGAAGGTCCTCACCATGGAAATGATGGCCGATATGATGCCGTTGTTCAAGGCCGTGAAGAACCCCGAGCCGAATGCTCCCACACCCATGAACAGGAAGGTGAAGGAGAAGATCCGGTAGGCCCTTACCGTCATATCGAGAAGGTCCCTGTCGTATCCCACGAAGAGCTCGCATACGGGCACCGCGGCGATCAGACTCAGCACCGTCATGGCGAACCCACCGGCCGCCATCAGCGTGATACTTTTGCGAAAGAGGCTCTTCATCTCATCGTGGGTCTCGGCGCCGAAACTGAAGCTGATCACCGGCGCCATGCCGGTGGTGTAGCCGAAGAAGACCGACGCGAAGATGAAGCTGACGTACATGAGCACGCCGTAGGCCGCCACACCGTCCTCCCCTGCGTACTTGAGAAGCTGCAGGTTGAACACGATGGAGATGAGGGACATGGCGATGTTGCTCACAAGCTCTGAGATGCCGTTGGTGCAGGCCTTTCCCAGCGCCTTCCCATAAAAGGAGGTACGCACGATCCGGAAGTTGCTGTCATTGTCCCTTGCAAAATAGATGATGGGAATGATGGCTCCCACGAATTCGCTGCTCACCGTCGCCCAGGCGGCGCCTGCAAGGCCCCATCCCAGGATCCCGACAAACACCAGGTCCAGCACCATATTCGTCACGCCGGAAATCACCGTCACCCGGAAGCCCAGGCGCGGCTTCTCCGCCGCGATGAAGAAACTCTGGAACAGGTACTGCAGCATGAAAGCCGGCATGGATACCATGCTGATCTGGCCATACATAGTACAGAGATCGATCATCTCCCCTTCTGCCCCCAGAAGGATGGATACCGGGCGCATGAATATGGCCCCGAGCACCGAGAAGACGATGCCCATGCCGGTGGTGGCCCAGATAAAAAAGGAGAAGTACCGCTGGGCCAGCTGCTTTTTGCCTTCGCCGAGGGTCTTGCCCAGGATGGCGCTTCCGCCGGCGCCCATCATGAATCCGCAGGCGCTGATCAGCATGATGAACGGCATGATGAGATTCAGGGCCGCAAATGGCGTCTTACCTGCGAAATTGGACACGAAATACCCGTCCACCACGCCGTAGATGGATACGAACACCATCATGGCAATGGACGGCCAGGTGAACTTCAGGATCCTTTTGTAATCAAAATGGTCTGATAGCCTTATCCTGTCCAATTCTCTTCTCTCCTCGCAAAAGAAGCTGCCTTACGGCAGCTTCATGTCTGTACTGGTTGTTACAGTTCTTTTTTCCACAGGCCGTGGAGCGTGCAGTACTCATACACTGCAACTGCCTTCTCTCCCGGTGCTACGACGAACTGCGCTTCTGGCTTCTCTGTGTATTTCATCCAGCGCACCTGAAGGCTTCTATCTGTCTCAAGCAGGATGCTCGCGATGTAGTGTTCCTCTGTCATCGGATGCTCGACGCTTCCTACAACGACGGAAACTTTATCGCCGTCTACAGTGACTGCAGGAACGTGCTTCTCCTGAGCTGCGTCTTCTGTGTTCGCTTCCAGAAGAGTCATCGGCTCTCCGCAGCACATTACAGGAACACCCTTCGTGTAAGCCATGATAACGATATTGCCACAATGCTGGCATCTGTACATTTTAAGCATATCAAACCTCCTTCTTACTACCTCTTACCTGTTACTAGATTATACCATAGGAAGGAAGTTCGGTATATACTTATCTTCTCGACTGACAGTCACCTTAGTTCCACGGGAAGTTGATCAGTCCCAGCACGTAGATGACGATAATGCAGATCGGCAGCACATACTTGAATACCGGCTTCATCCAGTGCTGGAGCTTCATGCCCTTACCTGCGTTCGCTTCTGCCATGAGGTTGTCCCATCCCCATCCGAAGCGATCACTGGTACAGAAGATCGCGAAGATCAGTGCACCGAGCGGCAGCAGGTTCGTGCTGACGATGAAGTCCCAAAGGTCGAGCCATGCAGAGCCGTCTGCGAATGGCTGGAAGTGGAGCACGCTGTAGCCCAGAGCCGTCGTGAGAGAGATGAGGAAGATGCCCACGCCGCAGACGATGCATCCCTTGCCTCTGTTCCAACCCGTGAGTTCTCTCACGCACGCCAGGATATTCTCGAATACCGCCAGTTCCGTGGAGAATGCAGCGAATATCATGAAGAGGAAGAAGAGGCTTCCCCAGAATCTTCCGCCTGCCATGTTGTTGAATACTGTGGCCATCGTATCGAAAAGAAGTGACGGGCCTGCTCCAACTTCGAGGTTGTATGTAAAGCATGCCGGGAAGATGATGAGTCCTGCTACCAGGGCAACGAAGGTGTCCAGGCTGATGATGCTGATGGACTCTCCCATGATGCTTCTTTCTTTGTCGATATAGCTTCCGAAGATCGCCATGGAACCGATACCTACCGAAAGTGTGAAGAATGCCTGGTTCATGGCACTTACCACGACGCTCGGTGTGATCTTCGAGAAATCAGGTACGAGATAGAAATACAGCCCTTTGCCGCCTCCCGGAAGGAGCATACTCCTGATGGCAAGGATCAGCATGAGTATCATCAGTACCGTCATCATGATCTTCGTGACCCTCTCAAGTCCGCCCTGCAGATTGAAGCTGAGTACGAAGAATCCTGCGCCTACTGCGATTGCCAGATAGAGCACATTTATGCCCGGGTTCGTGATCATGGATACGAATCCCAGGTCGGCATAGTTACCGGTAAGGAAGCTGATGAAATAGTAGATCATCCATCCCGTAACTACCGTGTAGAATGCCATGAGGCAGATGTTACCTGCCATAGCCACATAGCCGTGGAGATGCCATTTCTGACCCGGCTTTTCGAGCTTCTGATACAGGCCTACGATACTTGCCTGCGCTGCTCTACCCAGTGAAAACTCCATTACCATTGCCGGAATACCAAGGAATATCAGGCAAAGGAAATAGATAAGAACGAATCCGCCTCCTCCATTCTGTCCACACATCCACGGAAACTTCCAGATGTTCCCGCATCCGATCGCGCAGCCTGCGCTGAGGAGGATGAATCCAAGTCTGGATCCTAATCTTTCACGTTGCATTGTTTTTGTCCTCTCTTTAATGTGAAATGTACTGCCGTTTGACCGGCAATTCAAATATTATACTACAATGGCGGCGCAGGCTCAACCGCCGCATAAGAAAAAGATGATGAAACGATCAAGTTTCATCATCCTGAAATTGGTGACCCATACTGGACTTGAACCAGTGACCTCTTGGTTGTCACCCAAGCGCTCTCCCAGCTGAGCTAATGGATCATACTGTCTACACCTTTATACTACATTTTTGAGAAAAAATCCATCACTTTTTGAGCATTTCTCACATATTCTTCGCAAGCCGCGCAGATTTTGGGATAGAAGCCTCGCGGGCCCCCGGATCCATTTCGTTACAACAAACGGCCTTTCTGTTACATTTCGGCCATGTTTTGCTTGAAATCCCCCGCACCCGGGAGTACCGTACACTTACCGGCAGGATCTGATAACGGAAAAAGAATCTTATGAAAGGAGATGCACGTCATGAATAAATGCAGCATATGTGGGAACACAGAATATGAAGCATTCGAATTCAAGAATGGGCATATCTGCGAGGATTGTCTTGACTATATCAAGGCCGCCCCGCAGGATGGTCATTCCGAGTGCAAAGACCAATAGAAACGTTCGATTTGCCCTTTCCGTATGCCTTTTCGGGTCCTGCCGGGGCCAATGATCTATCGCTTTTCCCTCTGTGTCTATCTGCCGATCTCGTACATCACGAGGTCTTTCTCGGGCAAATCCTGACGACGGAGGATCTTGTTTAAAATCGCGTCGGAGATCGGGTCTCGCTCGCCGACGAGCACGGCGGCGCCCTCGCTGAACTGTCTGCAGTCCACCACGAGGTTCATCTTCGTGCCCTTCTCTCTGGCGTTGAGCACCAGGCCCAGTTCCACCGACGGTTCCTTCTCCATGGCAGGCAGAAGGTATGCCGTCACCAGTTCCTCGATGGCCAGCTGACATCTGGTGGCTTCCTGCCGCCTCATGAACTGGCGCCTGCAGAATTCCTCCAGGCTTCCCATCATTTCCAGCAGGTCCTTCGTTTCGTAGCTGAATCTGTACTCCCAGCTGCGGATCCTGTATATGAAGGTTCTCGTCTTGGTGCCCTTCTTGTTCAACAGGTTGCCCCCTATCCAACTCTGCGGTCTAAATAATATGTCGAAAAATAGTATGTCACAGTTCGAGTGAATATTCATTCAAAAGAATGAATGACCGAGCAATTTACGTTCCCGTTTTTATTCCTGCACCCGGGATCCCAGCCCGGATCCTTTTGCTCTGGCCTTCTCCATCCTGTCCATCTGCACCACCATATGCGGATACGGGATGTTGATCCCTGCCTCATCGAAGGCCAGTTTCACATGCTCCAGCAGATAGTACTGGGCGTCGAAATAATCTTCCGTCTTGCACCAGGCCTGAAGATCCAGCACCACGGTGCTGTCGTCGTTACTTCTCACGCCGATCCCCGGCTCCGGCGTATCCAAAACCATCTTCGCCCCTTGGCAGACCTGACGCAGCACCTCTTTTGCCTTCATCACATCACTGTCGTAGCTGATGCCGAATTTCAGGTCCACGCGCCGTCTCTCTTCCCTGCTCTCATTGACCAGGATCGAGGTATTGACAAGCCCGTTGGGTATGGTGATGACTTCATAATTCAGCGTCCGCAGCGTCGTCAGGAAAAGATCGATCTGCTGCACCCTGCCGCGGTACTCCCCGATGTTGATCAGATCGCCTTTTTTGAAAGGCTGCGTGATGATGACCATCAGGCCGCCTGCGATATTTGCGAGACTGTCTTTGAGGGCCAGTGCGATGGCCGCTCCGGCAGCGCCCAGTACCGCTACGATGGTCCCGATGTTGACACCCAGCGTATCG
>CAMOWO010000057.1 GCA_946628525.1 uncultured Bacillota bacterium
GGCGATGAGGATGGCTTTTTCATCGGCGATGTTCTGATCTACAGATCGCAGATCGCGTCCATCGAGGAGATCGAAGTCCACGGCACAGCGGAGATGTGTGTAGGAAGAATGACGCTGCGCATGTATCGTCAGGAGGATGCCGAAGAACTGTATCAGAAGTTCGGCAAGGAGCCGGAGATGTATGAGTACTCGGGATGGAACCCGTATGCCACCCTCGAGATGGCGCAGGAAACCGTGCGGGAATTCATCGGCAGATACGATGATGAGCACTTTTATTCCTGGGTCATAGATATCGACGGGGTGCTGGTGGGCACCATCGGCGCATATGACTACGACGGTGAGACGATCGAGGTTGGGCTTAGCGTCGCAAAGGATTGGCAGGGCAGAGGCATCGCCACCGAGGCACTGCAAAAGGTGCTCGTCTATCTCACAGAGAACGAGAAGATCCCGTGCGTCACTGCCTGGTGCGCCGCGGACAATATGGGCTCACGCCGGGCGATGGAGAAGGCCGGGATGCAGCACGTCCGCACGGAGAAAAAAGGACTTGCGGTAGGGGATCGAGTATATGATAAAATGATATATGAGTATAGGTAGAAGACACTGGTCTATAACGCAGATGGAAGTGGGGCAGAAGGAGCATGATGGACGAAAAATTACGAATGAAACGAGGTCGTGAAATGAGCAGACTGCAATTCAAATATGTCAGGATACAGGGCAAAGAACTTGCACGAAACACCATGTACGCCAAGGGCATTTTCAGCATGTGCTGGCAACTGATCCAAAATGATGTCATGGAAGAGGAAGACGCCGATCTTTATCGCGAGATCGACGGTTGGTTCGCCGAGAATCTTCCGTGGCCTGAGCCATGCAAAAGGCAGGAAAAAGTGGTCTGCTGGTTCAAAACAGAGAACTCCGAAGAGATGCTGAAGATGATCCGCCCCGCGCTTTGGCTGCTGGAGAGATACAATCACCCGTACTATCTGGTGTACACGAACTCACCGGGTGAGATCGTGTATGAAGATCAATATCAGGTCGTTGCTAAAGTGGATGGCGTCCTGCAGATCGAAGAGCTCCAGGAATCCTGGTCCCCGGACTAGAGCAAAGGTATGATTATTATTTCATGAGAGCGCCGAAAGGCGCTCTTTTTTGTTATTTTGGTGGGGGGTGACTTGCTCATCGTGGGATTTCACCTTTTTATAGGATTATGCCGGTTAAGTTGGAATCGGGCTGCGGAGTCGATAATGCGATTCCAACTATTTGTTGAAAACATCGAGAAAGATGGGATAGCAGGTTCTAGGCGAAGACGTGATTCCAACTTTTTGTTAGGAAACAACAGGAAAGGTGGAATGGTAAATCTTTGGACCGGAGAAATTCCAACTTTTTATTAGAAAAATGGAACGGAGGAGGAATCGCGAAACTGGGAAAAAGACGTGATTCCAACTTTCTGTTGAAAACAATAGGAAAGGTGGAATGGCAACCCCAGACACAGATGTGATTCCAACTTTTCGCTATAAAAAAAGATCGAAGTAGGAATCGAGAGCGCACACTGCCCGGATCTGATGCGGTGCCACACGCCCTTTTTGTATGTGAAGATGAGGGGAGGCATGTTATAATATGGAAGAACGGGAAAGGTACGAAATCTATGAAATCATTCAATTTCAAACCATTGATACTGATATTGCCGGTGCTGGCCCTATTTCTGGGATTCCTGCTCATCGACCAGGGCGTTTCGAAGGAGCAGCCGGAGCAGCAGTCAGCGGAGCCGGAACCAAAGGAGACTGTTTTGCATCTCGTGACGGGGCAGGCAGGATCCCTTCAGAATGATATCGGCGAGCCAATCTACGCAGAGGCCGATACGAACTCTGAGAAACTGGCGGATCTGCAGTACAACTGCTGCGTTTTGGAAGCGGAAGCAGATGCTCCGGAGGGCTGGATCGCTGTGGAACTCACGGAGACAGAAGAAGCGGCTTACGTCCGGGAAGAGAATGTGCAGCGGGAGACTTTGCGCATCGCGGATGACGGGAGCACCGGAGGGGAGATGGCCCTGGAAGCTTTGGAGCATCTCGGGACGCGTTTTGAAGTCGGCGGGACATCTTTGGATGAAGGAATCGACTGCTCCAATTTCGTGCAGCAGATCTACAGGTCCCAGGGGATCGCGATTTCCGATCGTCCGAACGATATCAGAGATGAAGGCGAAGAGATCACAAGGGACGAGGCGCAGGCCGGTGATGTCCTCTATTACGATGTGAACGACGGCGGCGGCCACGTTGCCATATACCTGGGGGATGATTTTCAGATCAGCTCCATGGGGCACTCGGGAAGAGAGTATCCGGAGGGCGGCGTGAGGATCTGCAAAACGGTGTACCGCGATCGGGAAAAGCCGCAGTTTTACAGGATAGCAGGTGGTAGCGATGAGTGACGTGACGCGGATAGCGAAATGGGACAACCTGAAATTTTACCTTATAGCGCTGGTGGTCATCGGTCATGCGACGCACCATTTTCTTGACTTCAGTGAGGCGGCGAAGGGGATCTATCTGTTCATCTATTCCTTCCACATGCCGGCCTTCGTGTTCGTGGCGGGCATGTTCAGCAAAGGAGCCGTCCGCGGCAGGCGCTACGGTATGGTGGTGCAGTTTCTGCTGATCTACCTCATCATGAAGTTTCTGGATGCAGCCGGCGATGCCATGACGGGGCATAGGATCGACTTTCATTTTCTTTGGGAGTCGGGGCCGGCCTGGTTCGCGCTGGCCATGGCCGTATTCCTGGCGGCCACCAAGCTCCTGAGCCGGTTCAGGGCGCCGTACATCATCGGGATCGCACTGTTCATCGGATGCCTGGCGGGGCTGGATACGCACTTCGGCGACCACTTCGCCTCCATGAGGATCTGCGTGTTCTACCCGGTGTTCCTGGCGGGATACTATATGGATACCCAAAGGGTCACGGCCCTTCAGAGCGGAGCGAGAGGCATCGCGCTCAAAGTGTCCGGGCTGGCCGCGCTGGCAGCGGTGTTCGCCCTTTGCATGATAAAGACGGAGAGCCTGTATCCGCTGCTGAAGCTGTTCAAGGGCAAGTACGAGTACGCGGATATGGACATGGGCTTTGAGGGCATCCTCATGCGCCTTATATGCTATGCGTTCTGGGCGTTGATGATCGCGGCGGTCGTCTTTGCGGCCACAGGGAAGAGGCTTATTTACACGTGGCTGGGGAGCAGGACCATGGCCGTTTTTATCTGGCATTCCATCGCGCTGACCATCGTTTTCGACGTGCTCCACATGACCACATGGCTGAGCCTGAACGCACCGACATTCTATATGGTGGAGGTGGTCTGCATCGGACTTCTGGTGACGATACTGACGGCGTATCTGCCGGAATTCAGGATCGAAAACCGGCTGACAGAACGAAAAGAATAAATTTGAAAATAGTTCCCAATTTCGTTGACAGGAATTGGGAACTTCTTTATAATTGAAAACGGTTCTCGATTTCAAAACAGGAGAAGATAGAATGGCGAACAGACCGAAATATAAAACTAAACAGAAGGAAATGGTGCTTGAATATCTCATTGCCGTGGAGGGAAGGCATGTGACGGCAGCGGAAGTTTGTGAGTATTTCACGGGCTCCGGGATCTCCATCGGACAGTCCACGGTTTACAGACAGCTTGAGAATCTGGTGAACGAAGGCGTAGTGAACAAGTACATCATCGACGGGAATTCACCGGCATGCTTCGAGTACGTGGGGAGAGGGGAGAACTGTCATCAGGACGTATGCTTCCACTGCAAATGCGAGAAATGCGGGAAGCTCATACATCTCCACTGTGAGGATCTCAAAGGCCTCGGAGAGCACCTGTACACACACCACCAGTTCGCACTGGACACCTCGAGAACAGTATTTTACGGCGTATGTGAAGACTGTGCCGGGATGGGAGAATAAGAGTGAAGAAATATATGACTTGCCTGCTGCTGGTGATCGCAGCGTTGTTTATCATGACGGGATGCGGCGGTGACAAGCAGGAAGAAAGTGCAGGAACGGAAGATACAGGGCTGAAGATCGTGACGACCATATTCCCTGAATACGACTGGGTGAACCAGGTCCTCGGGGAGAATCCGGCAGGGGCAGAAGTGACGATGCTCCTGGACGACGGAGTGGATCTCCACAGTTTCCAGCCTACGGCGGAGGATTTCCAGACCCTGTCCACTTGTGACATTTTCATCTATGTGGGCGGAGAATCCGATGAATGGGTAGAGGATGCCCTGAAGGAATCCGTGAATAAAGACATGACGGTGATCAACCTTCTGGATGTCATGGGCGAGAATGCCAAGGAAGAAGAAGTCGTGGAAGGCATGGAAACTGAGCACGAAGAAGGAGAAGAGGCTGAGGAGGAAGAAGGCCCTGAGTACGATGAGCACGTCTGGCTCTCCCTGAAGAATGCGGCACTCTTTACCGACACGATAGCAGAAGCCCTTGGCAAGGCAGATCCTGAGAACGCGGACTACTACAGGTCCTACGCAGATACGTACAAAGAAGACCTGCTGGCCCTCGACGAGGAATATAAGTCGGCCGCTGACGGCGCAAAGTATGACACCGTTCTCTTCGGAGACAGGTTCCCATTCCGGTACATGACGGACGACTACGGGCTCAAGTACTACGCAGCTTTTGTGGGATGCTCCGCAGAGACGGAGGCCAGCTTCGAGACCATCAAGTTCCTTGCGGGCAAGATGGATGAACTGGGACTTCCGGCCGTTATGACCATTGAAGGCGGCGACAAGAAGATCGCACAGACCATCGTAGCGACCACGAAAAACAAAGATCAGAAGATCCTTTCCCTCGACTCCATGCAGTCCGTGACAACACAGGACGTAGAGGAGGGAGCATCATATATAGATATCATGACAAAAAATCTTGAGGTGCTGAAGGAAGCGCTTCAATAGGAGGAACAATGGCTTATCTGACGATCCGGGACCTTAGTCTCGGGTATGAAAATCAGGCGATCATAGAGAATCTGGCCTTCACGGTGGATAAAGGCGACTACCTTTGCGTCGTCGGTGAGAACGGCTCCGGCAAGTCCACGCTGATGAAGACCCTTCTGGGACTCACACCGCCCATCAAAGGGCAGATCCTGTGGGGGGACGGACTTCGGATCAATGAGATCGGATACCTTCCGCAGCAGACCATCGTCCAAAAGGATTTCCCGGCTTCGGTCTGGGAAGTGGTCATCTCAGGGTGCCAGGGCCGGATGGGCCTCAGCCCTTTCTACAAAAAAGAAGAGAAACTGATGGCTGAGAGGAATATGGAGCGCATGGGGATCACTCACCTGCGAAACAGCAGCTACCGGAACCTTTCCGGCGGGCAGCAGCAGAGGGTGCTCCTGGCGAGAGCCCTTTGTGCGACCACGAAGGTGCTCCTTCTGGATGAGCCGGTATCAGGCCTCGACCCAAAGGTGACGGCGGAGATGTACGCCCTCATCAAAAAACTCAACGACGAGGGCATCACCATCATCATGATCTCTCACGATATCGAG
>CAMOWO010000058.1 GCA_946628525.1 uncultured Bacillota bacterium
AAACATATAAATAGGATGCGCGAATTTTTGTTGAAACTGCACATCCTTGTTGGTAGTCGCACGGGGAGTTCGAGGCTCGGGTTCAACTCCCCGCCAACCAAAGAATGACTGTCGCACGGGGAGTTCGCATCCTTGCCTGCGGCAAGTCTGCCGTCCTGCGCGAGCCCACCGCGGCTCGCTTGGACACACGCCTGCCGCAGAATTCACAGGATCCTGCGGCGACGGCGCGGCCCGTTCGGGTTCGACTCCCCGTTCTTCGAAATCTAATAATAAAAAGACGCCCTATTGGACGTCTTTTTATTATTGGTAGTCGCACGGGGAGTCGAACCCCGGATTCCAGCGTGAGAGGCTAGCGTCTTGACCACTTGACCATGCGACCATGTTTATTCTTTTCTTTGTCACGAATGTTATTATAACACAAAGTCAGCAGAATGAAAGGGGAAATTTCACCGAAATGTAAATTATTTTTGTAATGCCTGTGAAGCAGCAAAAGATCAGTGGTTTTCATAGTGAACAGGTCCGGAGCGTGGGCTCCGGACCTGTTCGTATCTCTGCTGTTTCGAATGGATTGTGGGAAATTCAGAATGGTGTTCCATTCCGAAGGATCGCTATTTTACTGCCACGGCGCCTTTCTCCGGCAGGCGGCGGTAGACGATGAGCCCTCTCACCGAGAAGAACAAGCAGATCAGTCCCATGATGTAGTACCAAGGATTCTCGGAAAGCGAGAAGAAGTCCGGCGCGATGGCCAGCCACATGTTGCACCATGGGTTGAATGAAACGAGAGCCACGCAGATGAACACCACGTGGAGGATCAGGTTGTTGCCCTCGCGGTAGCCACGCTTTTCGAGGACGAGTCCCGGAACGATGGTGATCAGCACCTGGGTGAAGATCCAGAATTTCCACATGGTTTCGTCATGGAGTTCGAAACGCAGGAAGTTCAGGCCCACGTAGAAGATCACGATCTGGATCACGATGTCTTTCATGTGGGATCCAAAGGATGTGCCCGGTTCCCAAATGAGCTCTCTTTCGTAGGTCAGTGCGCGCTGCAGGCAGTATGTTTCCATGCATACCCAGACCGCTTCGCCGATCGCCAGCAGAAGGAACAAAAGGAAGTGGTCGTAATTGTTCCATGCGGCGATGAAGACCCAGATCCCCATGAAGTCAGCGGCCCAGTAAAAGGTGTGCAGCCAGAGCGGATACGGACCGACTTTGTCTTTTTCTGTGAGATAAATCGGGATGATGTACACCAGCAGGCCAAAAATGACGGCGAGTCCTACGGCCAGCCATGCGCCGGTCCAGCCGGGAGCTCCGATGCTGAGGTGGTCGACGAAATCCTGCCCTGACACATCGCCGGAAGGGTATCCCACTGTGAGTTTGCTGAATATATTCATAAGATTTCCTCCTTCGCGCAAAATATGAGCGCCGTTTTATCAAAGTGAACGTTGCCTTTTCAAAGCGATCGCAGTTTTACCAAAGTGCACGTCGCCTCACCAAAGCGATCGCGGCTTCACCCAATATGATCGCTGACTAGATTTTATAATCCTTGACCGCTGGATAACAATGAGCAATAATAAGCATTGTGATAGTTACTAATCAAAACATGAAGAAGTGATGGGAAACAATGTATAGAACATCAAAAGACAGGAGATTCCAAAAGAATAAGAGGGAACTTCGCAGAGCCTTTCTGGAACTGGTGATGGAGAGGGGATACCAGAAGCTCACCATATCGGACATCACGGCGAGGGCCGATGTGAACCGCATGACGTTTTATTCCCACTACGATGCGGTGGAGGATATCTTCCGGGAGTTCGTCGACGATATGGAAAAGGAGATCGCAGACAGGATCTCGGAGGAAACAGAATTCTCCATGGATGGCTTTATCGCGATCCTGAATTCCGTGATGTACAGGGAGATCGATTTCTTCCGGTACGTGGCCAAGACGGACAACTGTGCGGAGTTCAAGACAGCCTTCAAGGACAGCATCGGCCGTCTCATCCAGATCGATCTAAGCCACACGGATCCGGGCCACACCAGCCCAGGCATGGATACCCACCTGACAGTACAGCAGCAGAAGATCACCAGCGACCTTTGCGCGGTCTGCATCGCGTGGTCGTACCTCGACTGGCTGGCGGGAGATTATGGAGACGGCACCTCTTTGGATGAGGTCATGAAGATCACGAAGCAGCTGCTGAAGGACCAGCTGCCGTGGGTGTCGTACAGGCGTTCATAAATGTGGATTTTTAGTCGATTTAAGGTTTGATATATTGAATCAGATCGTATATATGATATACTGATTCGGATGGGTTTTTGATACCTGCAGGAGGAATACTCATGAACTGGGATAACGATATTTACAGAGAGAAGTTCGGTGCGAAGACGCAGCATGGGCTGGAGCTGGTGGCTCAGCTCACCCCGGTGAGGGGAAAACTTCTCGAGATCGGAAGCGAGACAGGCATCCTTTCGTATCAGCTTTGGAAGATGGGATACACCGTTGAGGGGATCGAATTCGATTACAAGCTAGTGGATATGGCGAGAAGAACAACGGCCAAGTCGGTGTTCTATGAAGGGGATGTGGACGATGTGCTCCTCTATGAGGACAACTACTCCATGGCCATCGCAAATGACGTGCTCCACAAGGTACCGGAGCAGCTGCAGCCGAGCTTTCTGACGAACGTCTATAACAGTCTGAAGGAAGGCTCCGAGATGACGTTTGACATGGGAGCAGCAGGAACGGACAGCGCTGTGGAGGAAGCCCTGAAGAATGCTTTTGAAGAGGAAGGCCTCGAATATAGCGGAAGGTTTTTCCCGGAAGCCGGCGATTACAGGAAGCTCCTGGAGGACGCCGGGTTTACGGTAGACAGACTGGATCAGCTGGACAGACCGCTGACGATAAAGGGAGAAGACGGGCTGGCTCATTATCTTGAGATGTTCTACAGAGACGTCTTCCCGAAGAAGCAGGACGAACTTGCGCAGAATGTTATCGCAAAGGTTGCGGGTGCCCTCCGGGACTCCATGTTCGACGGAGAGAAGTGGGTGCTTCCGCAGACGCGTTTGATAGGTAAGGTGATAAAATGAAACAAAAGATCGACGTCAGACATCAGATCGTACTCAGCCAGGTGATGCTGCCGGCACAGGCCAATGTGGCAGGCAACGTCCACGGCGGCGAGATCATGAAGATGATGGACGCAGCAGCTGCGGCTGTTGCTCAGAGATATTCAAGAGGAAACTGCGTGACGGCGAGAGTCGATGAACTTCAATTCCATCTGCCGATTTTCGTAGGCGCCCTCGTGACGGTGACCGCCTCCCTCATTTATGTAGGACACACTTCCATGGAAGTGCACGTGTTCGTAGAAGCAGAGGACCTGGAGTCAACGAGCGGCCCGGAGAAGGCGCTGTCCGCACAGTTCACCATGGTCTGCATGGGCAAGAACGGAAGACCGCAGACAGTTCCGGAATACATCCCGGAAACAGAGACAGAGAAGCGCCTCTTCGAAGAGGCGAAGGCAAAGCGCGAGGCCATGAAACAGAATCGTAAATAATTATAGTTTTTTAAAGTAAAGGAAGTAAAACAAATGACAAGCAAAGCTAAGTCATTTCTGGAGCGCAAAAATATCGAGATCAGCGCGAAACGCTACGGTATCGACGCACTTTCAGCAATGGCACAGGGACTTTTCTGCTCCCTGCTCATCGGAACGATCATCAACACTTTGGGAACGCAGTTCCACATCGGATTCCTGACGAACGCGATCTGCCAGGTAAACGGTGTGGACTACACAGTAGGAGGCCTTTGCATGGCGATGACCGGCCCTGCGATGGCAGTGGCGATCGGCTATGCCCTCAAGTGTCCGCCGCTCGTGCTCTTCTCACTGGCAACGGTGGGATTCGCGGCCAACGGCCTCGGCGGAGCAGGCGGCCCGCTGGCAGTTCTCTTTATCGCCATCATCGCAGCTGAGATCGGTAAGGCTGTCCAGGGCGAGACGAAGATCGATATTCTGGTAACGCCTCTCGTGACCATCGGCGTCGGCGTGGCCCTCTCGGCATGGTGGGCACCGGCACTTGGCGCAGCAGCCATGAAGGTAGGAAGCCTCATCATGTGGGCGACAGAGCTCCAGCCATTCCTCATGGGAATCCTGGTATCCGTCATCGTCGGTATGGCGCTTACACTTCCGATCTCATCCGCAGCGATCTGTGCGGCACTGAGCCTCACAGGCCTGGCAGGCGGTGCAGCTGTGGCAGGATGCTGTGCACAGATGGTAGGATTCGCCGTCATGTCTTTCCGCGAGAACAGATGGGGTGGCATCGTTTCCCAGGGCATCGGAACGTCCATGCTCCAGATGGGAAACATCGTCAAGAACCCGCTGATCTGGATCCCGCCGACACTTACGGCAGCCATCACCGGACCGATCGCGACATGCCTGTTCCATCTTGAGATGAACGGCGCACCGGTCTCCAGTGGTATGGGAACATGCGGCTTCGTCGGCCAGATCGGCGTATACTCCGGCTGGGTCGCAGACGTTGCGGCCGGCACAAAAGATGCCATCACGGCCATGGACTGGACAGGTCTCTTCCTGATCTGCTTCGTTCTTCCGGCCATCCTGGCACCGATCTTCTGCAACATCATGCGCAAGATGGGCATGATCAAAGAAGGCGACCTGACACTTTAAGAGAATATTCGAAGGCCCGTTTCAGTTAAGAAACGGGTCTTTTGTTATGCTATAATAGAACCATGAAAGGAGCGTGAGACCATGTCTATACTTGCTGCATTCATGGTGCCTCATCCGCCTATGATCATTCCGCAGATTGGAAGGGGAAGCGAGGCACAGATCGAAGAAACGATACACGCGTACGAAAGCGTGGCGAAAAAGATCGCAGAGCTGGAGCCGGAGACCATCGTGATCACCAGCCCCCACAGCGTGATGTACCGTGACTATCTTCACATATCGCCGGGAGCCGGAGCCCGCGGATCCTTTGCACAGTTCGGGGCAGGGGAAGTGGCCTTCGAGGAAGACTACGACGAGGAGCTGCGGGAGGCTGTCTGCACCCTCGCAGAGCAGGAGCATCTGCCGGCGGGGACCCTCGGGGAGAGAGATCCCTATCTCGACCACGGGACCATGGTGCCCCTCTGGTTCATCCGAAGATATTACGACGATTTCAAGATCCTGAGGGTGGGCCTTGCCGGGCTGCCCCTGAAGGACCACTATAGATTAGGAATGTTGATCGCAAAGGCTGCGCGGCAGACGGGAAGGCGTACGGTGCTCGTAGCCAGCGGCGATCTTTCTCATAAACTCCAGGACTACGGGCCATATGGTTTCGCGAAGGAAGGCCCCGAGTACGATGAGCGGATCATGGACGTCTGTGGCCGTGGTGCCTTCGGAGAACTCTTTGATTTCGAGGAGGGCTTCTGCGACAAGGCGGCGGAGTGCGGCCACCGGTCCTTCGTGATCATGGCGGGAGCATTTGACGGGGTGGCCGTAAAAGC